>NZ_JACHHY010000014.1 GCF_014202905.1 Chitinivorax tropicus
GAGATCGAGCTGAAAGGCGGCAACATCACCTTCAAGGCCCGAGGCAAATTCGAGGTCAAGGCCGCGTCGATCGAGTGGGATGGGCCGGGGCGGGAGCCAGCCGCCCCATTGAAGCTACCAGTGGGCCAAGCTCCCAAGACCGAGATGCGACTTGATCATCGCTACCATGATGATGCGCCGGTGTCGGGCGCTGAGTATGAAGTCGAGCTCGCGGATGGCTCCAAGCGCACTGGGACGTTGGATTCAAAGGGGCAGGCAATCCTGCGCGACGTGCCGATGGGCCCGGCCACTGTTCACTATGGTCCATCCAGTAAACCTTATGTGGTGAAAGATAAGCGCCCGATGCCCAAATACAATGCCAAGCCATCACCTGATGATCTGGATAAATTAACCGACCAATACTTGAAGCCAATAATAAAGGATGACAAGCAGTGATTGACAAGAAAGGGGCGCCCGGCGGGTTGAGTTGGGCTCGATTTGAAGCCATTGCAGCAGATTCTGCACAATGGTTGTGGGGAACTGCGCAGGGTGCATTCAACGAAAAAGCCTCCACCTCTCAAATCATCGTAGATGCGGTGATCGGCATGATTCCGTTGGTGGGGGATGGCACGGCAGTACGTGATCTGATTGCCGTCTCAATTGGCTTGGCGGACGACCCCAAGAAACGCGATGATGTGTGGCAGTGGGCCTTGCTGGTGATCCTCCTGTTTGCACTGATCCCTGTGCTGGGAGGGGTGATCAAAGGCGTGGGTCGGCTGTTGATCAGGCTGGGTGTGACCTTGGCGCATACCAAGGGCCTTGCCCGCTCCAGGCTGGTCATTGAGGCGGCCCAGGATATCGTGGCCTTGCTCAACCGGCTGGGGGAGGGGAATGCTGAGCGTTTCCTGAAGCGACTGAATTTCGAGCACTACCAAAGCCAGATCATGGGCAAGTTCCATGATTTCATCTACACCATCAATGGTGTACTAGTGTCGATCAACCGGAAGACAGCGAATACCCGGCTGCTGTCCTGGTTCGCCGAGGCCTCTGCAGCGCTCACCAAAAAGCTGAACTGGCTGCTGGAAAAGGGCCAGAGCATGATTCCCCAGGCGCTGAAAACGCTGAATGACACCTTGAAGGAAATCCAGGCGGTGGTCTACAGCGGTGGCCAGACCACCAGCAAGACGGTTGCCCACACGGCAGCATCCGGCGAAAAGGCGGCGGTGCACTATGCGGATGAGCTGAAGCTGCTGGAGGGCGAGGGGGCGCTCATCTCGGCGCGGGGCGGCTGGCAGCAGAATCCAGCTAGTTTAGACAAAGCCGAGAAGAAAGGTCTTTATAAACATGATCCTGGCTATCCTGACCTTGGGCTGAGGGCCAGCGACATCAGTACCTATTCCGGCAAAATCGTCAACCGTGCGCTAGAGCCGGGAGAAACCATCTACCGGGTGTTTGGGCCGGTGCGTGCGGAAGGGGTGCATGGGTACAAACAAGGTGGTGCGGCGCTGGCCGCCGGCAACCCTAAGTACACCAACAAATTCTGGGGGATTGGCCCCCCACCCAAGACCGCTGAAGAGTGGCGGCACCTGTCGGCGGTGCTGGACGAATGGAACCACGATGGCTTTATGCTGGTGGGCACCATCAAAGAGCCGAACCGGGTGAAAGGCTGCGTTGGCAAGATCTCCGAGCAGGCGGGGGACAAGATTAAAGGTCAGTACCTGACCGGTGGTGGTAAGCAGGTGATGCTGGAAATCCCCGGTGAGCTGGCTGGCAAACTCAATAGTATCGGCGACAAAGTGATCGCTGAAGGCAAACCACAGACGCTGCTGCTGGATGGGGTGGAGTGGGTCATCCGTCCTACCGGCTGGAAAGACGTCAACGGCATTCATGGCTATGGTCAGTTGGCCAAGCAGGCGGGGGTACAAACCGCTCGGTTGGGTACGCGTGAGCAGGCCAGTAAAGAACATCGAAACGAGTAAACCAAATGGCTTTTTATACTACCGCCCCCACCGAAGCCGAGCGCCCAGTGCTGTTCCGCATCCTCAAGCAACAAAGCTCGCTCACCATCTGGCAGCAGATCGTTCCCTATTACAGCGCCTGGGTGGACGAGATCGTCCGCTCGGCAGACCTGCGTGTCGAGCTACCTGATTGGTATGAAACCTACCTTGGTCCTGATCGGCCTAGAGACAAGGAAATGTTCAGTCAGCATGATATTGTTGAAGCCATGACATTGAAGGCTGCGTTGGTAGATGCAGTGGACAAGCTCCGACGCGGTGATCGCAGCGTGTTTCTGTGGCGTGGCTATTTCAGCGGTCAAGGTTATATCTGCGAGGCCCGACGGCTGCTCTCCAGCTGGGCGACCCAGATCCGGCGCTATGGTAGCGGCGAGGTGGATTTCACGGTGGAGTCTGACCACTGGCCACCGCTGGAGCGCCTGTATCTGCTGACGGAGATGGCTATGCTGAATGGCGTGTATGTTTTGCAGACCCGATGTATTGATGACCCAGCTCCGCTGGATACGTTTGACGTATTTAAAGGAGATGGTGACGCAGAAGCAGGCCGTGTGCCTACCCATCTGACGCGCCTCTACAGGCACCTGATGGCGATCAAGGAGCAACTGCCACCAGTACCAGTTCCCAAGGAGGAAGTCCTGGTCAAAACTGGGCACACCTTGCCATGCACCGGCATCTGGGAGCCGGTGAAGGTAGATCTCAGTGCGGGTTTCTTGGGGCTGTTCCAAAGGCCACAGATTCCGGCAGATGGCGTATTCGAGCCAGATGGCTGCATGAATTATCTGCATGGCGGGGCACGGGCGCCAACCGTTGAATTTGAAGAAGAAAAGTGGCCGATCGTTGGCAAACCCACCGTATGGCGGCTGCTGTGGAAAGATGAGCGCTATCTGGATGGCACCGTTCCTGATGAAGAGAAAGACTATGTGTTTGCCGTGCCGGGTGAGCCGTGGGTCAGGCGCTACGAGCCACAGCCAGGGCCACCGCCACCGGCAGAGCATGGCCTCAAGCTGATTACCGCCCGCACCGGTGAAGCTGCCATTGAAAGTGGCTACTGGGCCGCACAGGAGCATATCGAAGGCCGTACCCGTGTCAACAAAGGCGAACGATTGCCGGATTATCGGGGGAAGCCGGTGACCTGGGTGTATACCGGACTGAAGTGAGTGGCCTGACTGGCAGCAATTCTCTGCTTGATAAACAGGTTATCTACCTATGCATGTATTGCGCGTATACGCTAACAGGCCACAAATTGTGGTAGCTACTTCAATTCCCGCTTGGGTGGCGACGTGGTGGTGACTTTCCTTGTGATCAGCTTGGTCGGTGATCCTCAGCTAATTGATTTCAAGATGCAATACATTTCACCAAAATTTTAGACGATCAGCATTGTGTTGAAAGTGTTAGTAATCCGCACAACCCTCATAATCGAAGCACACCCGAAAGAACTTCGCTAACTCCAGAGTCATTATCAGAAGCTCACTCGTAGCCTCTTTACTGTAGCAGATGGGGATATCCACATAGCCCGACTTGAACGGTTTGGCTGTGCTCTCCTCTGTCGCGTACAGCGCAAGACCCAGCGCATATCCACCAGGCCCTCTTGCAGGCTCACATAGGGAGAAGCCAAGTGCAATCAGCGCATCTAGAGGAAAGCTGAATCCTTCATTGTCGAAGCGAAATCCTGCGGTCTTTTCATCCTTGGTGATGAAGGCAAAGACGAAATTCCTTAGATTAAAATCACGCTCTCGCGAATTGAGATGGTGAGTCCTTGAATATATCTCGGAATTGGGAAGGATATTGGAGCCGGTGTCCTCATCGATAGTAACTCCTGCCTCCACAAAAACATTGTATAAGCTTTGATAGAACGTCTCGGCAAACACAGAAAATTTACGAGAAAAAGGTAAGAAGAAAGGTTGGGACTTCAGCGTAGAGCGAATCATGCCTCGGTCGTATTTGATGTAGTTGTTCACCGGAGGGATAATTTGATGCAACAAGTAGTCACGACCATAAAATTCCCTTGGATTAAGATCTGAAAAAAGCATTGAAATATCCTAAAAGATAAAAAGGCCAAGACTTCACCCGACATTTTCTATAGGGAAAAAAAGGGCGCCAAGTGAATGTCAGCGTTCCACCTGAACCTTGATGCGATTCTGTGTCGGCGTCCAAAAAAAGGACAATTGATCGAATTGTATGAATGTCTGATTTAGTGGACAGACAAGTCATTGAATTATGGCATCAAGAAATAGTTGCCAACAAACTGTTTTTCCAATTCAGTAGGTACATAGTTGCCGATCTTTGCATGTCTGTATGCTGATAGCAGGCTTGAATAGGATGTGGTTTTCAACGGTAAATCCACCGTATGGTGGCTGTTGCAGAAAGAGGAGCATTATCTGGATAGTGCTATGCACGAGGGAGTAGAGCTATTTCTTCGTCATGCCGGATGAGTCATTGGTCAGGCATCTGCTCCAGTGACGTTGTCGTCGAAAGTAGTAAACTGACGTGCGGGAGCATATTGAAGGCCGTACCCGCGTCAACAAAGGCGAACGATTGCCGGATTATCGAGGGTAGTCGGTTACTTGGGTGTATACCGGGTTGAAGTGAGTGGCCATCCGGCAGCAAGGTGCAGCCGGGCGCACCTGCGATTAATCCTCTGGCAAGGCGGGTGGGGTGACGGTCAGGACTTCGTCTACTGTGGTCTGGCCTGCTGCTGCTTTCATGGCGGCGCTCAGTCGTAGTGGTTTCATGCCGTGTTTGATGGCGGCCTGGCGGAGGGTGACGATATCCATCTCCTGGCCGATCAGTTTGCGGAGTGTCGGCCCGACCGCCAGCATCTCATAGATGCCGGTGCGGCCATAGTAGCCGGTCATGCGGCATTCGAGGCAGCCGACGGGTTTGTAGATCTTGGCTGGTTTGGCTGATCGCCAGGGTTTGACCAGCTCTGACCATGTTTCGTCAGAGATGTCGTGCTCGGCTTTGCAGTGCGGGCAAAGGGTTCGAACCAGTCGTTGGGCGACTACGCCTAGCAGGGTGGCGTTCAGCAGATAGCCTGGGACGCCGATTTCCAGCAGGCGAGTGACGGCTGAGGGGGCGTCGTTGGTGTGCAGGGTGGACAGCACCAAGTGGCCAGTCAGGGCGGCTTGAATGGCCATTTCTGCAGTTTCGCGGTCACGGATTTCTCCGATCATGATGATGTCCGGGTCTTGCCGCAGCAGGGTGCGCACGCCGTCTGCAAAGTTGAGGCCGATCTGTGGCTGGACTTGCATCTGATTCAGCTGTGGCATTACGTTTTCGATGGGGTCTTCGATGGTGCAGACGTTCACCTCGGGCTGGGCAAGTTGCCGCATGGTGGTGTAGAGCGTGGTGGTCTTGCCGGAGCCGGTTGGGCCGGTCAACAGCACGATGCCGTTGGGCTGGGTGATCAGTCCGTTCCAGATGGTCATTTCCTCATCGGTAAACCCCAGCTCGCGATAGGATTTGCTCAATACATCCGGGTCGAAGATCCGCATCACCAGTTTTTCGCCAAACACGGTGGGCATGGTCGATAGGCGCAGTTCGACTTCCTGGCCGTCTGGTGTCTTGGTTTTGATGCGGCCATCCTGCGGGCGTCGCTTTTCGACAATGTCCATGCGCCCGAGCAGCTTGATCCGGCTGACCACGGCGCTCATGACGGATACTGGAATTTGATAGACCAGGTGCATCATGCCGTCGATGCGGAAGCGGATGTTGCCGCTGTCGCGGCGTGGCTCCAGGTGGATATCGCTGGCACGTTGTTCATAGGCGTATTGGAACAGCCAATCGACAATGTGCACGACGTGCTGGTCGTTGGCATCCAGTGAGCTGGTCTTGCCCAGCTCCACCAGCTGCTCAAAGCTGGCTACGCCAGCCCCTGAGCCGGATTGCGTCTTGGTGGCGCCTTTCAGTGAGCGTTGCAGGCTGTAGAACTCGGCCAGATAGCGGATGATGTCCTCCGGATTGGCGAGTACGCGTTTGATGCGCAGGCTGATGGCCTGTGACAGGGCGCGCTCCCAATCCAGGTCGTAGGGGTTGGCGGTGGCAATGGTGATTTCCGTGCGCGTGAGCGCTACCGGCAGGATTTTGTAGCGGGTTGCGTAGGCATGTGACACCACGGCGCATACGCTGGGGACATCGACTTTCAGCGGGTCGATATTGATGTATTCCAGATGATGCTTGTCAGCCAGCCACTGCATCAGCACATCGATGGTCAGCTGGCGGCTGGGTGTTTCCATGCTCTGCCAGCGCTGATTGGCAATCAAGGTCAGCGGATGGGCTTCTGCACGTTCCTTGGTTCGACTGCCGGTATACATGGAATCCGCATCTTTGCGGCTGACCAGACCATCCTCGACCAACAGGGCGAGCATGGTGGGAACATCGAGTTGAATGGCATCCATAATCTTTTAACTGAGCTGCAAGGCTTGACTATAGCGGGATTGAAAGCGGTCGCCAATATTTGCTAACCGGCTCGGGTGGGCTCCAGGGGTAACCAGGTCGCGGCGGGGGGATATCGATACCAGCCCTTGGCATGGGCGGCTTGTAAGGTGGTGCGCAGGACGATCTGTCTGGCCTCATCCAGGTTGATATGCAACAGATCTGCAATGCCAATGAAGTCGTCAGGCAGGGCTGCGTCATACCAGCCATTGGCGCTATGGCGGGCCAGATCGACAGCAAGCACGACGGTGCGGACTCTTGGGTGGGAGGCATGTCGGTCATCCATCAGCTCCATCAGCAAGGGGGGCAGGTGCCATGCTTTTGCCAGCGCGAGTTGCAGCTGCAACAGCGGGAAGCCCAATACGTCGGTCTGGGCCACGGCGCTCCGCAGGAGCGGGTTGCCCCGCAGACGGAAATGGATCTCCAGGGCCAGTTTGGGGGCGGTGATCCAGAGCAGGATCTCGGCAATGTCGTGCAATAAGGCTGCAGATGTCAGCTCTTCGACATCGGTATCATGGCGGAGCACGGCCCATTCATGTACGTATAAAGCGGCATGGAAGGCACGGCTCAAGACCCGCATGACACCCGCCAACGCAGCGGGCTCGTCGGCCAGGTGGCTTTCAATCGAGGTCAGCTCGGTAAAGGCCTCAAAGAATGCCCGGGTGCCGAACATCATGATGGCATGTTCGACAGTGGTGACATCGGTGACCTGGCTTTTACGGCGGTGATCTTGCAGATAGCGGATCACCTGTAAGGTCATCATCGGGTCGTGAAGTAACACCCGTGCTATGTCACGACCGGTGATGTTGTCTTCGTTGTTCCGGAGCGAGTCGATTTCATGGATGGTTCGCGCCATGACGGGTAGCCCACACTGGGACATGTAGCTGACCCAGGCTTCAAAGCTGGACAACGGTGTCGTGAGCATGGCCACTCCGTGGCATAGGCATGTGTACTGTTACTGTTATAGCAGAGCTGGCCACAGGCAAGGGCGGGATATCCTGGCCGCTTCGCGCGGCTACTGGGCTGTCGATGCCCTGCTTGGGTCGAGCGATAGCATGATTTTGCCGATATGTTGTCCGCTCTCCAGCGCCCGGTGGGCATCGATCACCTGCTCGAATGGGTAGGTGGCCCAGATGACGGGCTGGATGGTGCGATGAGTGAGTAGTGGCCAGACGCGCTCCTGTAGCTGTCTGGCGATCACCGATTTGAAGGCAACCGAGCGGGGCCGTAAGGTGGAGCCCGTCAAGGTCAGGCGGCGCTTGAGCATCTCTGCCAAGTTGATTTCGCTGCGTGTCCCACCCAGTAACGCAATCAGGCACAGCCTGCCATCGTCGGCCAGCAGGCCCAATTCTCGCGGAGTATAGGCGCCCGCCACCATGTCCAGAATCACATCCACACCGCGTCCCTGTGTGGCTTGTTGAATCTCTGCCACAAAGTCCTGATCCATGTAATTCACCGCAAGTTGTGCGCCCAGTTTGAGGCAGGCTTGGCACTTTTCGGCAGTGCGTGCCGTGGTGAAGACTGGGTGCCCGAATGCGTGGGCAAGCTGAATGGCCAGCGTACCGATGCCGCTGGTGCCGCCTTGTACCAACACGCTTTCACCGGGGGCGATGGCGGCCCGCATGAAGACATTGCTCCATACAGTGAACAAGGCTTCAGGAATCGACGCGGCTTCCAGCGGCGTCCAGCCTTTGGGTACGGGCAGGCAGAGATCGGCTGGCGCAGCACAGTACTCAGCGTAGCCACCACCTGTCAACAGCGCGCAGACGACATCCCCCACGGCAATGCCTTTGGCCTGCGGGGTGACGGCAACCACGGTGCCTGCCACCTCCAGCCCCAGGATATCACTGGCGCCTTCCGGGGGCGGGTAGCGCCCTTGGCGTTGGAAGATGTCCAGCCGATTGAGGCCGCTGGCCGCCACTTTGATCAGCACCTCGCCTGCCTGCAAGGCGGGGATGGGGCGCTCGACAATACACAATTGCTCTGCCGCCCCAGGCTGCGGGGTGACGATGGCGCGCATGGAAGAAGGAAGTGTCGGTGTCATGTGCGGGTTCCAAAATCAAACAGATGATGCAGGTGCGGCCTCGGGCGTGCTCAGCATGGGTGGGTTGAGGCGGTGCACGAGAGGGGCACGCCGCATACAGCCCGCATGGGCAGAACACATGTCTCGGCCCGCAGGCAAGCCACGTGCCAAGCCCGATGCCGTATCCAGGCTCTGCGTCGTATCTGGCTCAGGCTGTGCCTGCCGCTTGGGTATTCACATACACATCAAACCGGGTGCTTTGGCCGATGATCTGTGTGTTGGGCTTGGGGCCTGCAATGTTTTCCGCCAGGCGTGGACGCTTCACGATGACGCGTCGTTTGGCCGCTTGCAATGCTGCTTTCAGCAGGATTTCGGCATCCAGATCATCACCGATCAATGCCTGAAAGGCTTGCATCTCTTTCTTGGCCAGGGCGGCTTTGCCACGATCTGGAAACATGGGGTCAACCACCACGACATCCGGCTTCTGGTCGTCGGCCAGCCCGGCCAGCCACTGGCTGGCTTCAGTATGGACAAGTTGCATGCGGGCGGCAATCCCGGCCACCTCGGTTGTCTGGGTGGCGCGCTGCAGGCCGTCCCGCAGTAATGCAAACGCAATGGGCGAACGTTCAAGCAAGGTGACCTGGCAACCCAGTGTCGCCAGCACAAAAGCATCTCGGCCCAGGCCCGCCGTGGCATCCACCACCTGGGGCAGATAGTCCCCTTTCAAACCTGCTGCCTTGGGCAGTAGCTGGCCACGCCCCCCACCGAACTTGCGTCGATGGGCGTTGGCACCCTCTACAAAATCCACATAGATCGGGCCAGGGGCGCCCTTGCCCAAGGTCCGTAGTTCCAACCGGTCTGCGGTAAGTGTCAGCGCATACCGACATCCCTCTGGTGCTGTTGCAGCAAAAGGGAGTGCTAACTCTTCGGCCAACTGCTGGGCTGCATTGGGATCAACAGCCTCGGCCATGACAACAACGATGTTCATCTGCCATACACCATGACGATCAAGAACCGGATGATACCCGAGCTGGTGGACATTCGCCCGATGGAGCCGCAGGTGGACAGGTAAAGAGGTGATGGATTGGTATTTTCGATGGGCACAGCATGCAGAAGGTGTTTTTTTACTGAGTTTGAAAATAAGCTTTTGATGTTTATGAAAAATATTTCAAGCGTCAGATATTGCGTGATTACGTGGTTGATAAAGGATGTGTCAGATTCTGACTATTCATTTTTTGATATAAGTATTTGATTTTATGGATATGCATTATCAATCATCTACGGATTTGACATTGAAATGTCAAATTTGTGTTGATAAGATGAACTTGACTTAAATTGGTATTTTCGTGGCGCAGTAGAAAGTAGATCTGAGCTGGGCGCAGATGTATCACGCCTCCATCTGATGAGGCCATGCCACAGGCCAAGTGCACGATACGTGCTGTCCAGCCATCCAGCCCGCAACCGGGTTTGACCTATCTGAAGAATCAGGCCCATGCCACACCGCGCAGTGTTATGGGTAGCTGAGCCTGACTGGCGGTGCTTTCCGCCAAGGCATGTCGATCATGAGCGAAATCAGGTGAAGCGCCAGCACGCTTTCCGCCCTGTTTCAACCAGCTCGATGCGCTGTTGTGTCCGCGTTGTCCACTCATTTCGATCCAAAGGTGAACCCATGAAAAATCAATTGCAATGGTTGTCAGCGGCATCCATGTTGATGCTGCCTTGGTTCGTACAAGCCCATGGCTCCATGGAGGTTCCGATCAGTCGTGTGCTGAATTGCTATCGCGAGGGCGCTGAAAACCCGAGATCGGCTGCATGCCGCGCAGCCGTTGCACAAGGCGGTACACAGGCGCTCTACGACTGGAATGGTATCAACCAATTGCCCAATGGCAACCACAGGGCCTATGTGCCGGATGGCCAGCTATGTGGTGGTGGCAAGGAGCTGTTCCGTGGCCTGAATCTGCCGCGTAATGACTGGGTGGCGACGCCGGTCGCGCCCAGATCGGATGGCAGATTCGAGTTTGTCTTCAATGCCACCGCACCCCATTCAACACGCTATTTCGAGTTCTACATCACCCGCGATGGCTATGACCCGACCAAGCCGTTGAAATGGTCAGATCTGGAATCCACGCCATTTTGCACCATCAACAGAGTGACGCTGGAGAATGGCCGTTACCGTATGAGCTGTCCGTTGCCTAGAAACAAACAGGGCAGGCATGTCATCTATAACATCTGGCAGCGCGCGGACAGTGCCGAGGCGTTTTACACCTGTGTCGATGTGGTCATGAATCGTACCGTGTCGGATTGGCGTGAGGTAGGCCAAGCGCAGGCACATCAGGATCTGGCAGTCGGTAGCAAGGTGACCTTGCGGGTGTTCGATAAAGACGGCAAGGATGCTGAATCACACACCATCACACTCAACAACGGTATGAACAGTGCTGCCGCCTGGCCATATCACTTGGCGATGAAGGTGAATGCGGATTCCCGTGTGATCGGGGTTGGCAAGTTGAGTGCCAGTGGTGAATTGAAGCCAACGGTCAGTGCTACTGAAAACCGGCTCTATGTACACGGGCAAGCCAACTATAACATCAAGATCGACATTGCAGCTGCGCCGAACCAAGCTTCGGAAGCCGGGTGTAGTGATACCCAACCTTGGAGCAATTCACGCACCTATAACGGGGGAGAAACCGTGGCGACCAACGGCCAACTGTGGCAGGCACAATGGTGGAGCCAGGGAGAGGAGCCAGGTGGCCAGCAGGGTGCATGGAAAGCCATTGGCAAGTGCGTTGGTGCGACATCTGCACCGGGGCGTGATTGACCCGGCTTTTTTTGCTGTGACAGGCTGAATCGTGATGGGCCGATCCAAGGCAGCTGTTTGGTTGGCCATGGCAACGCAAGTGCCCGCAGCTTGGGTCGATAATCAATTTGGCAAAAAACACTTGGAGCCTGCCGTAGCAGACTCCAAGTGTCAGGTCAGATAAGGCTCATGCCAAGTATAGGGCGTCTGGGGAGCATCCACTCACCCGTGGCGCAGCCTTACTTGCATGCCCCTTGCAGCTCCCATACATCGGCTTGCCCTGGGGTATCGCCACGTGTCCACCACTTGTTGAGGTAGTTGTGACCCTGGTGGCTGACCTTGGTGTTGGCCGCAGTATAAGTGGCGCTGGCTGACCAGGGTTGCTCACATTTGTTGCTTGGCGCAGGTGTCGGGGTGGGTGTCGTACCACCGCCACCAGTGCACTTGCCGATGGCTTTCCAAGCGCCCCATTGCATGCTGCCCGGCTCTTCGCCACGAGTCCACCATTGTGCTTGCCACAGCTGGGACTTGAACGCGGTTTTTTCACCACCGTTGTAGGCCCGTGCATTGCTCCAAGCCTGAACACCATCACACCCGGCACCTGGGGTTGGATTGGGTTTCGGGTTAGGGTTCGGATTTGGATTGGGGTTAGGATTCGGGTTAGGATTCGGCGCCGCAACGATGTCGATCTTGGTATTGTAATTGGCTTGGCCGTGCACGTAGATACGGTTTTCCGTGTTGCTGACAACCGGCTTCAACACGCCCTTGGCATCCAGCTTGCCGATACCCACGATGCGAGACTCCGCGTTCACCTTTTGCCCCAAATGATAAGGCCAGGCTGCAGCGGTATTCATGCCGTTGTTGAGCGTGATGGTGTGTGATTCAGCATCCTTGCCGTCTTTATCGAACACCCGCAGTGTCACCTTGCTACCGACTGCCAGATCCTGCTGCGCACGCACTTGTCCGATCTCGCGCCAATCCGACACCACGGTGCCGTTCATTTCCACGTCGATACAAGAGTAGAATGCCTCGGCGCTGTCCGCACGTTGCCAGATGTTATAGATGACATGTTTGCCCGATTTGTTCTTGGGCAGCGGACAGCTCATGCGATAGGTGCCGTTTTCCAGCGTCACCTTGTTGATGGTGCAAAATGGCGTGGATTCGAGATCCGACCATTTCAGCGGCTTGGTCGCGTCATAGCCATCACGGGTGATGTAGAACTCGAAATAGCGTGTTGAATGTGGCGCAGAGGCGTTATAGACAAACTCGAACTTGCCATCAGGGCCAGCGGAAATCGGCGTTGGCACCCAGTCATTACGTGGCAGATCCATGCCCTTGAACAGCTCTTTACCACCGCTACACAGTTTGCCATCCGGAACAAAAGCCTTGTGGTTGCCATTGGGCAATTGGTTGATGCCATTCCAGTCGTAGAGCGCCTGAGCGCCACCTGCTTCAACAGCCGCCCGGCATGCTGCTGATTTGGGGCTTTCAGGGCCTTCTTTATAGCAATTCATCACCCGGCTGGCGGGGACGTCCATCGTGCCATGCGCCTGCGCAAGCCAGGGTAACATCAACATGGAGGCTGCTGATAACCATTGTATTTGACGTTTCACGAGTTCACCTTTTTATTTGTGGGATGTGGATTACATGGGCAAGGCATGACCTCGAACCAAGTTGGTGCTGCACCATCACTTCATTCGAAAAAACGCGATGTTCCATATGCTCCAGTGGAGGAACCGCCAATCAGGGCAGGCCATTTGCTCGTAGTAAGCAGGCTATGTCCCTGATTCATCAGATGGTATTGAAGTGATAAGCCCCGAAGCCTTGCGCACTGTGACCTGGAATGCCCGGTCAGTGTCAAGTGCTTTCAGCGGGGCGGTATGCATTTACAGTGGATTGGTCTGACCAATCACACAACACCACATCGATACCAGAGCATCCGTATGCTATCAATGACGTTGAAATAGTGCAATGTCATATTCACGTTTTTTCCTAAAATCAGCGACTTTGCCGCAAACGAGGTGGCACAGCATCGTGCGACAGGTGCGGCGGGGAATCGTTTGGCTGAGGGTGCTCTGTCAAGAAGAAATAAAAAAAGCCGGCGCGAGGCCGGCAAAACATGCGGATATCGAGAGAGAGTGATGCCGCAGAATCTAGGTGCCAATCACTCCGCCATCATCTTTGCTGATGACCAGGGTGGCTGAACGGGGCCGCCCGCCATCTGGCCAAGTGCTATAGCGGCTTGGTTGTTTGGGATCGTTGAATTCGGTTTTATCGTCCAATGGCTCGCCAGGGTGCTGGATGTTGACGAAGAGCGTCTTTCCATCGGGGGTGAAGGCCAAGCCAGTCAATTCGCAACCGACTGGGCCAGTCAGGAACCGCTTGGCCACACCATCGGCAGGGCTGACTGCCAGCAATTGGTTGTTGCCGAAATTTTTGAATTCAGTCTGCTTGGTGGCGTGCTGCGGGTGGTACATGGCGCTGGTTGACATATCGGTCTGAATCCACAGCAGGCCGCGTGAGTCGAAGGCCAAGCCATCTGGCGCGCTGTAGATATCGCCTTGCAAATTGCCTTGATTGCTGCCGATGGTGCTGGTGGGGTCGCCTGCCATGACGAAGATGTCCCAGCGGAAGCTGTCCGCAGCCGGGTCGGTTTCTTCCCAGCGGATGATATGGCCATGGGTGTTCTTGGCGCGTGGGTTGGCTGCGTCAGCCTGTTCGCGCTTGCTGTTGTTGGTCAGTGTGCAATACACCTGCTTGGTGGTCGGGTGGATGGCAATCCACTCCGGGCGATCCATTTTGGTGGCACCGACGACATCAGCAGCCGAGCGGGCCTTGATCAAGATCTCTGCCTGATCTTTGAAGGCAGCGAGCTTCGGGTTGTGTGTGGTCAGCGGCAGCCACTTGCCCGTGCCATCTTCCTTGAATTGCGCAACATAAAGTGTGCCCTTGTCGAGCAAGTCCATGTTCTTTTTACGGTCGCTACGGTCGAATTTGCCTTCCGAGACAAATTTGTAGATGTATTCGAAGCGCTCGTCATCACCCATATACACCACGACACGGTTGTCCGTCGCCAGGGTGACTGCGGCATTTTCGTGCTTGATCCGGCCCAGTGCGGTGCGCTTGACAGGTGTGGCGGTGGCGTCGAACGGATCGATCTCGACCACCCAGCCGAAACGGTTCGGCTCGTTCGGATGCAATCCGCAATCGAAGCGAGCGTGAATGCCACCAGCCTTGGCCCATTCATACCCGGCACCTTTCATGCTGATGCCGTAGCGTTTTTGATCTGGGGTGATTTCGTCAGAGTAATTGGTGAAATAACCGTTGAAATTCTCTTCACAGGTCAGGTAAGTGCCCCATGGCGTCATGCCATTGGCGCAGTTGTTGAGGGTGCCCAGGATTTCTTCGCCCTTGGGGTCGAACTGAGTGCGCATCAATTCATGGCCCTTGGCAGGGCCGCCGATACGACAGGGTGTGTCAGCGGTGATCCGACGCGCATATTTGGACGGGCGTTTGACGCTCCACTGCCGATTGGGTGCCTGGCTGACCTCGTAGACGGTGACGCCGTGAGCGTTGATTTCCTTCTGCACCTGGGCCGGTGTGTGGCTGAATCGAGGCTCTGCCGGATGCAGCAGGCCACGATCGATGTATTCATGGTTGACGGCAATCAAGGCACTGCTTGAGTTGCTGCTGCCCCAGGGCAGCGGGAAATAGCTCATGCCATCATGGTGCATGCCAAACTGGATCAACTGGTCTTCTGCCGTGTTGCCTGCATTGGCATAAAACGGCGCGTTGCCCAGGGTATCGCCAATCGAGTCACCCCAGCGGACAAAGACATGGGCTGAATAGCCCTCGGCCACGGTGACGCTGTCTGCAAATGAGACTGGTACTGCTTTGAAACCAGGTTTGACATCTGGCGCTGTCAGGCTGCCTGCTTGAGCCATGCTGGTCAGACCCATCGAGCCGACGAAACTCATCGCCAATGAGCCCAGGCCGCCTTGCAGCAGTTGGCGGCGGTTGAGGCGGGCATTCAAAATGGTTTCAAACAAAGGGTTGCCTGAAGGGTTGGACAGGCCTTCATCTTCAATGTCGTACTTGCTCATGACGCTCTCGTGGTGGCTGCAAATGAAATCGTTGCAGTGTAGGTGCCATATATTTCAGTGGCGTGACAAAAAATAAGCCCTCGGCTGCAGAGGGCTTTCAAGGGATAACAGAATGGTCAAGGCCCGCGACATGGTGATCGCAAGTTGACCCGCACAGCGTGCCAACCCTTTGTGACAACATAATGACATTAGCAAATGCAATATGGCGAAATTTGCATGTTTGTAATTGTGATAATTGAGCACCCTTTAAATATTGTTTGTTATTCAGTCTGTTAGGTGTGATTGGCAGTGTGTTGGTGATGACAGGGGTGAAACTGTTTAACAAAACAGCAAGATTGGATTTGTACCATCCGCTGGTTTTCAACATTGAGGTGGAACATGAAGCGGATGCTGATCGCAAGCCTGCTTGTCGCCAGTGCATTGCTGGTGGCCTGCAGATCGAGTGACTCGAACAACAAGCAGGCTGCCCAGCCTGTGCCAGCCGAGAAGACCCCCAAGAATGTCATTTTCTTTCTGGGTGATGGCATGGGTATCAATACCCTGACTGCCAGCCGTATCTACGCCGTAGGCGAAGAGGGTGAGCTGACCATCGATACCATGCCAGAGACAGGCTTCATCAAAACCTATTCCAATGACTCACAAGTGACGGATTCCGCACCCTCCATGTCGGCTTACATGACGGGGGTGAAGATGAACAACGAAGTGATTTCGATGTCGTCTGACACCAAGGCCATCGAGCCTGATATGAAAGCCTTTACCAGCAAGTGTGGGGCGGCCAATGGTACCCCGGCCCAGACCTTTCTGGAGCTGGCCAAGGCAGCTGGCTGGGGCACTGGCGTGGTGACCACGACACGTGTCACCCATGCTACACCGGCTGCCACCTATGCCCATGCCTGCCATCGAGATGCCGAGGCTGACATCGCCGCGCAACTGGTACCAGGCGGGCAGGGCTTCAACAGCAAATTGGGTGATGGGGTGGATATTGTCCTGGGGGGCGGCAAGCAATATTTCGTGCCAGCAGAGGCCGGTGGTAAGCGCCAGGACAAGCGTGATCTGACTGCTGAGCTGAAAGCCAAGGGCTACGCCGTGGCATTGAGCCGCAGTGAATTCGACGCCATCGACCCTGCCAAAGCGGGCAAGGTGCTGGGACTGTTTGCTAACAGCCATCTGAGCTATGACCTCGATCGGGACAGCAGCAAGGAGCCCAGCCTGGCCGAGATGACCGTCAAGGCGATCACTACCCTGAAAAAGAACAAGGCTGGTTTTTTCCTGATGGTAGAAGGGGGCCGTATCGACCATGCGCTGCATGAAACTGTCGCCAAGAAAGCCCTGCAGGACACAGTCGCCTTTGATAATGCCATCAAAGCTGCCATCGACGAGATGAAAAAGACTGACCCAGAGTTGAAAAACACCTTGATCGTGGTCACCGCAGACCATGACCACACGTTGGTGCTGAACGGTTACGGCAAGCGCACTGGCAAGACCACGGCCACCAATCCCGGCATCCTCGGCCTGATGCGTGACTATAGCGATGGCAGCGTCGCCAAAGACAGTGATGGCAAGCCTTTTACCGTCCTTGGTTTTGGCAATGGCCACAATCGCGTGCCAGGTAACCGCAACAGCGCAGGCGACCTGACCGATGACATCGTATCGGCCAACACCTATGCACAAGAAGCGGCGATCCGGATCGGTAAGGATCAGGGCAGTGAAACCCATGGTGGCACCGATGTGTTCATCGGTGCGATGGGCATGGGCGCTGATCAGTTCAGCGGGTTCATGGACAACACCCAGGTATTCGGCCTGCTGCGTAGCGCAGCCGGTCTGTAAGCGCAGACAAAGGATTCATCATGAAACATACACCCACTCTGATTGCCACGGCCCTGGTCGCACTGTCGCTGCCCTTGTCTGCGCAGGCTGCGGGCGAGGCCAAGAACGTGATCTTCTTCGTCGGTGATGGCATGGGCCCCACCACTGTCACCGCCGCTCGTATCTATAAATATGGCGAGGCAGGGCAGCTGAATATGGAAAAGCTGTCGCGCACTGCGCGCATCAAAACCTTTTCGAATGATGCCCAGACCACCGACTCGGCCCCCTCGATGGCTGCCTATATGACGGGCGTGAAGATGAACAATGAAGTCATCTCAATGACCGCCGACACCAAAGCCATCACCCCAACGACAGCTCTGACCGGCAACTGTGGTGCCAATAATGGCAAGGCTGTGGAAACCATTCTCGAATTGGCCAAGGGTAAAGGCAAAGCAGTCGGTGCCATCACCACCACCCGCATCACCCATGCCACCCCGGCAGCCACCTACTCACATGTGTGCCATCGCGATGCGGAAAACGATATCGCTGTGCAGGCCGTACCTGGTGGCGCGGGCTACAACCCAGCCCTGAAGGATGGCCTGGATGTCCTGCTGGGTGGCGGTAAACAGTTTTTCGTGCCCAAGGCTGATGGCGGTGCCCGCCCAGATGGTCGGCATCTGGTCAATGAAATGAAGGCTGCTGGCTACACCTATGTTGAAACAGGCAGCGCATTGACTGCTGTGGATGGCAAGGCGGTGAATAAGCTGTTCGGCTTGTTCAACAAGAACCACATGGACTATGAGCTGGACCGGGTCAAGAAAAGCCTGGATCAGCCCAGCCTGGCGGACATGACCATCAAAGCGATCGATGTGTTGAGCAAGAACCCCAATGGCTATTTCCTGATGGTCGAAGGAGGGCGCATCGATCACGCATTGCATGGCACCAATGCCAAACGGGTCTTGGAGGACACCATCGCATTCGATGATGCCATCAAAGCAGCGCTGGCCAAGGTTGACCTCAGCAACACATTGTTGGTGTTCACGGCTGACCATGACCACACCATGACCATCAACGGCTACTCCCGCCGGGGCAATCCTATCCTCGACATTTCACGCAGCTATCGGGAAGCCGATTGTACTGACCCGAAAAACCCCAAGACCTGCAAAGCCAATACTGACGCAGATGGCAACACCTATACCACCTTGGTCTTCGGTAACGGCCCTAACCGCAAGGACATCCGCACCACCCTCACCTCGGGTGATACCGACAAGAGCATGGTGCTGCACGACGACTATATGCAGGAAACGGGCATCCGCCTGGGTTCGGAAACCCACGGTGGTGGCGACGTCATGCTTGGTGCGGGCGGCGCGGGCGCCAAAGGCTTCAAGGGCACGCTCGACAACACCAAGGTATTCGGGCTGCTGAAAGCGGCCATGGGCCTGTAATGAACGGCCTGCTGCCGGATTTTGTCTGGCGGCAGGCCTACCCTCTGCGGGCTGGCTCGAAGGCGGCCCTTGGTAGGGCCATGAAACCTGTCAACAGCATTTGGTATTAGAGAACATCAACCCATGAAACAACTCTGGATAGGACTGGTGCTGGCTGCATCGGCCCAAACTGTCAGCGCCACCACCGACCTGGCCGCCACCCTGAGCCATGAAACACAAGAGCTGACCAGCGAAGGCATCAGCCGGATCACTCGCTTTCAAGAACGCTTTCTGCGCACCAGCGACCAGGTGTGGACAGAGCGACTGGTCCCCCTACAAGCCCGCTTTGTCACCAGCGGCCACGTCCACACCAGCCGCTGCGGCAAACTGCATATGCTGCCAATGTCTGGCAAACTGATCACTCGACAAGCCAACGGCCAGCTGAAACTGCAATTTGTGCAACCCTTGAGCCAGACCGTCATTGACACCGAGGCCCGCGATTACCCCGAGATCGGCTTCGATAACGCCTGGGATCGTGCCTACTATCTGATCGACAAACAGGCGCTGCAACGCATGCGTAAGACATCTCGTCCATCCACCGCAGCCCATGCCAGCTGGTACGAGCAGGAAACCACCGGCCAATTCACCCGCGTGCTCTGGTCAGACCAATACCAGATCCCCCTGGTGATCGAATCCGGCACCAAAACCGGCACCCACCTCAGCCGCACCACCATCAACCTGGAAACCATGCCCGGTAAACAGATGCTGCCATGGAGCCAATTGACCAATATGCAGCATCGGGACTATGTTGATTTGTTGGATTAGCGTGGCCTTGTTGCAAAGGAATACGATAGGCCCAGTCACCCAATTGGAAAGCCCTGCCATGTAGGGCTTGTGGGGTGAAGCCAACGTTGGTAACAGGGATGCGATAGGCGCCCACAAGGAGAAAGGGGCCGGTTAAGGTGTGTCTTCAAGTAATTGTCATTACTCAAGAGGGGGTGGAATGTGCCAATATCTGCGATCCGATCCTTGATTGCTGCTAGAGCTAAAGAGCGTGATATCCAAAACTTACTGAAAAGCAATTTGGATCTGATAGGCCAGTCAGTTGCATTCGCTCCAATAAAGGATGAGTACATTGTCTTTTCGGAGTTCCCACTAGGAAACGGAAGTGTCGATTTTGTAGTATTTACTGATCGCTCAAGAATGGACGTTGTGTTGATCGAAATAAAAGGAGCTGATTTTCCATTCGTCAATTCAGATGGAAGAGTTCATGCTGATATAAATGAGGCAGCTCAGAAAATTCGCGAGCGCTACGCTTACATTAGATCCAATTACGAGTATTTTCGTCGAGAAGTACACTCAATTCGCAAGGAAGTTGAAGCGGGTAAACAACGTTACAATTCGTTACTTGGGCCAAATGGCTATCTCCATGTTGATCCAGAGAAAGATATTGATATAAAAGGTATAGTTATCGGTGGTACTACCCGGGATGATATGACAGAGAGCAGGATTCGGCATCAGCTAGAGATAGATAGCCCTCGTATTAAGTTTGAATCTTGGGATAGCTGGCTGAGAAAAAATGGAGGCGTGGGTGGGGAATTGTGCGATGCTTACGCCCAATAACTGAATCGACCAAGTTAACTGTTTTCACTTCCTCATGTGGTTATATTTCTGTAGTGTTTAAATAATTTAGGTCACCAAGTTAGACTATTCCTTCAATATTTTAGTTTCAAAACTTAGTTGGAGGAAATTGCTTTGTATATATGTAAAATCGCTTCAGTACTTCCAGCCACCGATCTGCACCCAGCGTTCCATCTGGTCCAGACGGTCCTGTCCCCAGAATGGCTCGTCGCCGACGAATACCCATGGCACACCGAAGACGCCTCGCTGAAATGCGACTTCGGTGGTCTGACGTAGTTTGTCTTTGACGTTTTGGTCGTTGAGTCCTTCGTGCAGGTATTCCCGATCGATGCCGAAGCGCTCGCCCAAGTCCAGTACGTAATCGCCATCGCTGATATCGTGGTCGGTGACCCAGTAGGCTTTCAGCAGGGCCAGTGCAATTTGCACCGCGACATCGGGTTTGTCTTCATACAGCCAGTAGAAGGCGCGGCAGGCGGCCAAGGGGTTGATCGGGAAGTGGCTGGGCCAGTTGAGTGGCATGCGGTGGTAGGCGGCGCAGCGCTTGGCATCTTGCATCATATAGGCGAGCTTGGGTTCGTTTTGTGGCGGGTTGTTCAGCAGCTTGAAGATGGCGCCGGTCAAGATGGGGCGCCAGACCAGAGTTTTGCCATTGCGCGCATCAAATCCATCCAGTCGGTTGGCGGCAATGTAGGAGTAAGGTGAGCTGAAATCGAAGTAGAAATCGATTGCCAATGACATAGCCGCCTCGTATTCGGGGAGTATATAGTCCTTAAATTAGCCTATCGTATCGAGATCACAAGAAAATACTCTTGGTGTGGTTTGGGCGCTGGTGGGTGGGATGGGTGCCGCGTTGATCAGCCTGGGTGGCGGGATGCTGATGACTGAGCCGGTGATGCTTTTACCACCGAGTCGAGAGGCGGTAACCCTAGGATATTCGATGGCTGGCAGGGGGCTGCTGGTCCGCCGGCTGTTGCAATCATGCCGCCAAGCTGGTCAATCGTTATCGTCGGGTAAAAGACGACAGGCGCGGTGGCGTGGGCCTGCACCTGTCTCTGTCAGCACTCACCAGGGTTTAAAGCCCCAGCTGATTCCACATTGCATCCACACGCTGCTTGATGTCGTCGCTCATCACAATGGGGGTTCCCCACTCGCGGCTGGTTTCGCCTTGCCATTTGTTGGTCGCGTCGATGCCCATCTTGGAGCCAAGCCCAGAGACCGGGCTGGCGAAATCGAGGTAATCGATTGGGGTGTGATCGACCAAGGTGGTGTCTCTTGTCGGATCAACCCGGGTGGTCATGGCCCAGATTACTTCCTTCCAGTCCCGGATGTTCACATCGTCATCGGTGACGATGATGAATTTGGTATACATGAACTGCCGCAGAAACGACCAGATACCAAACATCACCCGCTTGGCGTGGCCGGGGTAGGCTTTTTTGATGCTAACCACGGCCAGCCGATAGCTGCAGCCCTCAGGGGGCAGGTAGAAGTCGGTGATTTCAGGGAACTGCTTTTGCAGGATCGGCACGAATACCTCATTCAAGGCGACGCCGAGAATGGCCGGCTCGTCAGGTGGTTTGCCGGTGTAGGTGCTGTGGTAGATCGGGTTGCGGCGCATGGTGATGCGCTCGATGGTGAATACGGGAAAGGAATCCTGCTCGTTGTAGTAGCCAGTGTGGTCGCCATAAGGGCCTTCCAGCGCTGTTTCGCCAGGGTGGATGACGCCTTCGAGTACGATCTCACTGGATGCGGGTACTTGTAGATCCGAGCCGATGCATTTGACCAGCTCAGTCTTGGCGCCGCGTAACAATCCGGCGAATTGGTATTCACTCAGGCTGTCCGGCACTGGGGTGACCGCACCCAGGATGGTAGCCGGATCGCAGCCGAGCACGACGGCAATCGGGAACGGTTGCCCAGGGTTGGCTTGGCTATGTTCACGGAAATCCAGCGCGCCACCACGGTGGGCCAGCCAGCGCATGATGACCTTGTTAGGCCCCAACACCTGTTGACGATAGATGCCGAGGTTTTGCCGCGACTTGTGTGGGCCGCGTGTTACCACCAGGCCCCAGGTGATCAGCGGCGCCACGTCTCCTGGCCAGCAATGCTGGATGGGGATACGCGAGAGATCGACATCCTTGCCTTCCCACACGACCTCTTGGCAGGGGGCGCTACGTACCTCTTTGGGAGCCATGTTCAGCACTTGCTTCAACACCGGCCATTTTTCCCAGGCATCGCGCAGGCCCTTTGGTGGTTCTGGCTCTTTCAGGTAGGACAACAGCTTGCCTATCTCGCGTAGCGCCAGCACATTGTCCGCACCCATGCCCATGGCCACTCGCTTGGGTGTGCCAAACAAGTTGGCAAGCACGGGCATGCTGTGCCCCTTGACCTGCTCGAACAGGATGGCCGGGCCCTCAGCCCGCAGCACCCGGTCACAGATCTCAGTCATTTCGAGGTGGGTGGAGACTGGAGCCTGCACCCGTTTCAGTTCGCCCAGTTTTTCCAGCTGGGCGATGAAGTCGCGTAGGTCGTCGTATCTCATGCGTCGATCAGTGTTTGCCGGTGCTGCCGAAACCGCCAGCGCCTCGTTCGCTGCTGGCAAAGTCTTCCACGATGTTGAAGCCCACCTGCACGACCGGCACGATCACCAGCTGCGCAATACGCTCCATCGGGTTGATGGTGAAGGGCTCTTTGCCACGATTCCAGCACGAGACAAAAATCTGGCCTTGATAGTCGGAGTCGATCAGGCCAACCAAATTACCCAGCACGATACCGTGCTTATGGCCCAGACCCGAACGCGGCAGAATCATGGCTGCCAGCCCTGGGTCGGCCAGGTGGATGGCAATGCCGGTCGGGATCAGTTGCGTGTCGCCGGGGTTCAGCACCAACGCGCTGTCCAAGCAGGCGCGCAGATCCAATCCTGCAGCGCCTGGGGTGGCATAGGCAGGCAGGTTGTCTTGTAGGCGAGCGTCGAGAATCTTGACATCAATATTAGGCATGGGGGGTGATCATTCTTGCGATATGTTGAATCAGCTCGCGGGCGAGCACTTGCTTACTGGCTTTGGGCAGCGGGTGGTGACCGGCATCATCCAACAGGGTGATTTCATTGTCGTCAGCACCAAACGCAGCCTGGGCCAGATTGGCGACCAAGAGCGGCACCTTCTTACGGCGACGCTTTTCGTCGGCATACTGCAAGACATGCTGGCTTTCGGCAGCAAAGCCCACGCAGAAAGGCGCGGCAGGCAGGCTTGCCACAGTGGCCAGGATGTCCGGGTTCGGGGTCAGCTCGATGCTCAAATTGGCATCGCTCTTCTTGATCTTGTGTTCACTACGGTTTTTGACGGCATAGTCAGCCACAGCCGCCACACCAATGAAAATATCCGCCTTGCCGACATGCGCCAGCACCGCATCCAGCATTTGTTGGGCCGTGTTGACATCGACTCGCAGGCAACCAAGCGGGGCGGCAAGTGCCGTTGGGCCGCTGATCAGCGTGACCCGCGCCCCGGCTTCGACCGCTGCGCGTGCCACGGCGTAGCCCATCTTGCCTGAGCTGATGTTAGTAATGCCACGCACTGCATCAATCGGCTCGAATGTCGGCCCGGCAGTGATCAACACCTGCTTACCCGCCAGCGACTTGGGCTGGAAAACCCCCTCGGTCAGCTCGAACAGCGCCTCAGGCTCCAGCATGCGGCCATCGCCCACCTCGCCACAGGCTTGGTCGCCGTTACCAGGGCCGAGAATCACGACCCCATCTTGTTGCAGCAGCGCAATATTGCGCTGATTGGCTGGGTTTTCCCACATCTGCCGGTTCATGGCTGGGGCAATCAACAACGGACAATCACGCGCCGCACACAACGTCGATAACAGGTCGTCACACAAACCATTGGCCAGTTTGGCGATGAAATCAGCGCTGGCAGGGGCAATCAGGATCGCATCCGCCGCTCGTGAGAGGTCGATATGCGGCATGTTATTGCTGATACGCGCATCCCATTGATCCACGAAAACCGGCCTGCCAGACAAGCCTTGAAAGGTCACCGGGCCGACAAAATGCGTGGCTGCCTCACTCATGGCCACCTGCACGGTGTAACCCGCTTTGTTGAACAGCCGCGTCAACTCGGCTGATTTGTAAGCAGCAATACCGCCGGTGATACCCAAAAGAAGATGTCGTGACATGAAATCCACCTCATTGATAGGGCGTGAGTGTAATGCAAGCCGCCTGTCGGCGCATGGGGAATCCTGCCAATTGAATCTAGAATGAAGCCAAGGAGGTCGCCATGCCCATCACCGACTGGCCCGCCGACGAGCGCCCACGTGAAAAACTACTGCAGAAAGGCCCGGCCAGCTTGTCGGATGCCGAACTGCTGGCGATTTTCCTGCGTACCGGCGTGGTCGGTAAAAGCGCGGTGGATCTGGCGCGGGAATGCCTGGGCCGGTTTGGCAGCCTGCGTGGCTTGTTCGCCGCCACTGAAACCCAGCTGTGTGCAATCCATGGCATGGGACAGGCCAAATATGTACAGCTGCAAGCCGTGCTGGAAATGGCGCGGCGGGCGCTGGCGGAAGAGCTGCGTGAGGCCCCGCTGTTGAATTCACCTGAGCGGGTACGACATTATTTGACCTTGCAGCTGTCTGGCTTGCCAGTCGAGGTGTTCTGGGGGCTGTTCTTGAACACCCAGAATCGCCTGATCTGCAGTGAAGAGCTGTTCCGTGGCACCCTGTCACAAACCAGCGTCTACCCGCGTGAAGTGGTGAAACGGGCCTTGGCATTGAATGCCTCCGCAGTGCTGTTCGCGCACAACCACCCATCGGGCGTGGCGGAACCCAGCCAGGAAGACCGCCAGCTGACCCTGGTTTTGAAACAGGCCTTGGCGCTGGTGGATGTACACGTATTGGATCATTTCATCGTGGCTGGCAATGTCGTCACCTCGTTTTCCGAGCATGGATTATTGTGACGCAATCCTGTTGTCATTCAGCGTTTTAGGCTGTCTCCATTTTTTACCATATCCCCCGAACCGCCCAGCACAGCAAGGGTTTGCGGGTCATGGGCCGGTGTGCAGGCTGATTTTTGTTTGAAATCAGTATTGAGCAATGCCAAAAAGGTATGGTATAAATCGGGTTTTTTCCGAGTCGGGAGTCAAAATCATGGCGCGAGTATGCCAAGTTACCGGGAAAGCCCCGATGGTCGGGAACAATGTTTCCCACGCCAATAACAAGACCAAGCGTCGTTTCCTGCCTAACCTGCAGTCGCGTCGCTTCTGGGTCGAGAGTGAAAACCGCTGGGTGCGTCTGCGTGTTAGCAACGCAGGCCTGCGCCTGATCGACAAGAAGGGCATCGAAGTCGTTCTGGCCGAGCTGCGCGAGAGCGGCGAAATCTAACCCGCCGCAACCACTGAAAAAAGGCTGAACCATCATGCGCGAAAAGATCAAACTGGAATCCACCGCTGGTACAGGTCATTTCTACACGACCACCAAGAACAAGCGTACCATGCCGGAAAAGATGGAAATCAAGAAGTTCGACCCGGTTGCACGTAAGCACGTTGCTTACAAGGAAACCAAACTGAAGTAATTCAGTTTCGAACTCAAGGTTCCCGAACAAACCCGTTGGCGTTGGCCGGCGGGTTTTGTTTTTTGGAAAATGCTTATGTTTCAACGCAATTAATTAATTATTTTCATATGCAAGTTTGCATGTAATTGGTGTGTCACTTAGAGCCTGATACTATCCATACAGGGGATCGTCCCCTTGTCATTTGATGCTGCCTTCTGGGGCTTGAATCGAGTGGCCTCCAAACGCCAGTCAATTTTGTGGCGTAGGTGATGCCGCTCAAAGGGCCACATCAACAATCTCAGTGTTGTACATCCTGCATGGGTGTCTTTGATGAAGCCGGAAACACTCGTTGTCGCGACCGTTCAAGTTGCCTGCAAGCTAGGTGACCGTGACGGCAATCTTGCGAATGCTGAACAATATATCCTGCAAGCGGTTGAACAAGGTGCCAGGCTGGTGCTGTTGCCTGAGATGATGCCCGGTGGTTATACGCTCAACGAATCAGTCTGGGAAACAGCGGAGCCGTTCGATGGTCCCTCCACGCGGTGGATGCGTGCGCTGTCCAAACGTTCTGGTATCTACCTGGGAACCAGCTTTCTTGAGGCCGATGGCGAGCATTTCTATAACACCTTTGTTTTGAGCGGCCCGGCTGGTGAGGTGGTTGCTCGCGTCAGGAAAGCACCTCCCGCTTCCTTTGAGGCATATTTCTTTACTGGTGGGGATGATTGTCATTGGTTTGATACCCCGATAGGCCGGATTGGAGTGGGCATCTGCTTTGAGAATGCGCTTTATGAGCGCTATGCGGAGCTTCATCACGCGAAAATCGATCTGTACTTGCGGCCATTTTCCGGGGCATCCTTTGAAGCCAAATTTCCGGTGCGGCAACGTGATGCGGATGTCCTCAACGCCGCTTTACGCGATGGCACCGCCGAGACGGCTCGGTTGATGGGTATACCTGTGCTCATGGCAAACAAGGTTGGCCGTCTGGTCAGTACGCTGCCCGCAGGTTTTCCTCCGCAAGATATTGAGTTTCCAGGGTTCAGCGCCATTGCAGACAGTGATGGAGCGTTGGTGGGGCAACTCTCGTCCGGGCAGCAAGGGGTGGTGGTTGGTACGGTTCATCTCCTGCCAGAACGAAAGCGCACCGCACTGGTGCCACGCGCATTTGGGCGATGGACAGCAAAAATGCCTTGGTGGGCATTCATTTGGACACTCACCCAGAAGATGGGCGAACGGGCCTACGCCAAGAGTGATTTACGGAAGGCGAAGGCACGTGCAGTGGCACAGGTAATTGATTCTGCGGTGGGCCAGGTTGCGGTGAGTGCGTAGACGTAGTCGTGTTTTTTGTCAGCCCATGTGGAGCCGGGCCTTGGAGCGCTTGCCGGTTTTGATGTGATAGTCAGTGTCTTGTAAGACGTCGTCAATAATAGTCACCCAATTCTTTGATTTGATTTGGGTTATGAATTTATAGCCGTATATGGCCAGCTGTGTGTGGTGTTGAGCGCGGCTGTCGATATGGCCTTTCCGGGTTTCGTTCACCCAATCGCCAGATCATATCTTTATCTTGTCTGTCGGCATCAGGGCGTGTAGCCAGTTGGCTGCGGGTCAGCCCTGTTTGAGCACAGTACCTTCAGTCGTTGGTGGGGTTCACCATGCCAAGCCATTTTTTCTGACTGCTCATTCATTGATTGTGCCGTGTATTTGCTCAGGCTGACCGAGCCTGAGGACGAATCAAACCTGAATGCGTTGGAAAACAAGGCAGACGGGGGAAAGGACAATAAGGTGGGTACGATTCTGATTGTAGGTAGGGGTAGCAGCGCTGCTGAGTTGATGCGACCGGAGATGTTGGGCCGTCAACCTGCAGTGACGCGTTTGCCTGGTCCAGTATCGGTAATCAAGTCCGCATTGCCCGGCGCATCGTTGGTTGTACTGTGCGCCAGGGCGGGTGATGAAGAGGAGGTGGCTCAATTGGGGCATTGGGTACGGGCCGCTTCCCCCATGGCCCGACTGATGCTGGTTGCCGATGTGTCTTGCGAAGCGCTGGCGGTGACAGCGTTGCGAGCGGGGTTTCAGGAATACTTGGTCTGGCCGGTTGATCGGTTGGTGTTGTGTCAGGCGGTGGCGGGTTTGCAGCGGCCTGGCCTGGATATGGAGCCCATCAAGCCGCGTGTGCCGGTGCTGCCCTCATTGATTGGGCAATCCACCTGTATGCAACAGCTTCGGGCACGTATCGAACGGCTGGCCAAAGTGGATGCCACGGTGCTGTTGGTGGGTGAGACCGGCACGGGCAAAGATCTGGTTGCGCGTCATTTGCATGAATCCAGCCACCGACAAGGGGGGCCGTTTGTGGCGCTCAACTGCGCGGCGCTGCCAGATGGCCTGCTGGAGAGTGAGCTGTTTGGACATGAGCGCGGTGCGTTCACCGGTGCGCATCAGCCCTACAAAGGCAAGGTGCGCTTGGCGGAGGGGGGCACACTGTTTCTGGATGAAATCGGAGACATGCCGCTGCCCGCGCAGGCCAAGTTGTTGCGCCTGCTTGAAAACCGCGAGGTGTTTGCGATTGGTGCCAGTGCGGTGTGTCAGGTCAATATCCGCTTGGTTGCCGCTACCAACCACCAACTGGAGCACCGGGTCGCGGACGGGCTGTTCAGGCAGGATCTGTATTACCGGCTCAATGTGGCGCGGCTGCTCTTGCCCACCTTGCGTCAGCGGCGGGAGGACATCGAGGCACTGGCCCATGGTTTTCTGCAGGATTTGGCAAACCATCACCACCAACCTCCTTGTCGATTGACCGTGGCGGCCAGGCAGGCACTGATGCGCTACAGTTGGCCTGGCAATGTCAGGGAGTTGCGGAACGTGTTGGAGTCGGCGGTGTTGATGGCCGAGCGCGATGTGATCGATGTGGGGGATTTGGGGTATTTGGCGGCCAACCAAGTCGCGGTGCAAGATGAGCACGCCACGCATCTTGAAGAGCGGACGCTGTTGCTACGTACACTGAACCAGACCCGCTGGAACAAGTCTGAAGCGGCGCTGAGGTTGAATTGGTCACGTATGACCTTGTATCGCAAATTGGCCAAGTACGAGCTGAGCCCGCCAGATGATGGTATGCCAGGGGTGAGCGTGTAACCGCAAGTCGGCCACCGCATCGGACAATGGAAAAAGCCCGGCATGGCAGCCAGGGCTTTTTCTTTGTTGCAGATGCTTACAGCAGGCGGAAGGCCAGGATGGCGATCACCGTGGGGGGCAAAGCTGCGATCAGCAGGCCCAGCGGGTGAACCGCGCCATCTTCGAAGTGCCCACGCAAAATGGCGATGCCCGCAGGATTGGGCGCATTGGCGATGATGGTCAACCCGCCACCGGTCACCGCGCCGGTGACCAAAGCATATTTGAACTCGTCGGACAAGCCCTCGACCAATGAGCCCAGGTAGGTCAGCGCCGCGTTGTCTGTGACAGCGGTGAGCAACGTGGCACCAAAATACACGGCATCGGCATTCATCTTCATCAACAGCGGCTGCAACCACCACTGCTGCTGTCCTCCCAATACCACCAAGCCCGCCAGAAAGAATGCCACCAGCAGCCCTTCGCGCAGGATCAGCCGATCCTGATGACGTTCATAGGCGTGCGCCACCCCCAGAAAGAACAGGAACAGGCTCAGAAACACCGCAGGGTGATGGGCGAATGCCACGACCCCGACCATGAACAGCAGATGTACCACCACCAATGCGACGGGGACAGGCGGCTGGTCTGTTTGGCCCGATTGGTCTGACAGACCGGCCAGCTCTTTGCGGAACAACACCGCAGCGGAAAAGGCATTGAACAGGACAGCGATGGCCGCTTTCCAGCCGATCTGCGTGGCCATGAACAGTAGATCCCAGTTCCAGGTGCTGGCCACCATCAGCACCGGGGGCGCGGCAAAGGGCGTCAAGGTGCCGCCGATCGAGATGTTCACGAACAGCACGCCCAGCGTCACATACATGAATTGCGTCGATGGCTTCTGGCTGAAGTAGCGATCTCGCAGCACCAATGCAGCCAAGGTCATGGCGGCGGGCTCGGTGATGAATGAGCCGAGAATCGGCACCATCGACAACACGACAAAGTAGTGCGCCATATTGCGCGGCAGCGGAACAAAAGCGGCCACAGTCCGCACGCAGACCATGGCCAGCTGCAGGATCGGGCGTGTGCCAGCGATGACCATGATGGCAAATACGAACATTGGTTCAGTGAAGTTGCGGCTGTCGATATAAGCGGTGGCGGTGGCTTTGTCATGCACTGCGAACATGAACAGCATCAGAACCATGGCCCAAAAGCCGAAGACGACCTCTACCTCGCCCAGCAGGTGGAACAGACCGGCATGCTCTGGGCGCCGGTGTGCCAAGCGTTCAAAGAATTTGGTCGAGAAGGTGTGGATGAGGGCAATGGCAAACAATGCTGCGCCAATCATCTGGATGGTTGTTGGATTCACTGCTCATTACCTGTCTGGGGCGCGACTGCGCCTGATGGCCAAAAAAGGGGCTGACCCCGCATATCAATGAAAGACCGGCTACCGCGAATATGGTTTCATGCATGCGTGCGGCCATGGCTGGCGCCTGTCTGGGTACCGCAATGGCGTGCTGTTTATACAGGGTGACGAGCCTTGCGGGCGGCGCCGCAGCATGGCTTGCCATTGAGTTGGGCGTGCCATCTGGGGTTGAACCCGTCGCCTGGTTGACGACTGTATCAGCCATTGTAACGGGGTAGCTCATCGTAGCGGGGGTGGGGGAATCATCGATTGTCAACGGCAGGTATCGGGGGGCGGATGTGACAGATCTGTCACATGCTGATGCAGGGATATGGCTGATGGCACGTATCCAATCCTGCCCGGTGTCACATCCGATGTGACAAGGGCACTGTCACATCAGCATTCGATAAAATGCTGATCGTTTTTATGGTGTTGAAAATAAACATAAATTTTGATTTATTTGTGTGGGCATGACCCTTGCTTGGGTAGATTTCATCCCCAGGATAAGGAGCTGACGGTGGAACCCAAGTCCAAATCCAATCCAGCAGGGACATTCGAAACCGATCGGCGGGAACGGCGTTATGCCAACCATCTGCAGGTGGGTTACAACCATGCGGAATTCCTGCTGGACTTCGGCCAGCTGTATGAGGACTCCACCGGCCCCTTGATCCACACCCGCCTTGTCACCGGCCCAGAGCAATTGAAGGCCATGACCCAGTTGATGCAGCGGTGCGTTGAGGAATACGAGGACAAATATGGGTTGATCGACAGCCCATTGGAGCACTGAACAAGGAGAGCATCCGTGGCAGGTTTCACCAGCGTATCGGCGGCAGGGCGGAGCATCCAGCGCCTGCTGCAGATCCGGTTTGCGGAAGAGCACCCACTGGCTACGCCTATGCAGCCTGCTCCCAATCCGATCACGGTGGCAATCGTCCGGACAGAGGACTTGGTGCCCGCCACCTTTGCCCAGCAGACCCAGCGGCCTGCGCTGACAATCTTTCTGTATCGCGTCGATTTCAACAAAACCATGCGTGCCGCCTGGTCGGCGGTGGGCAGCTATGACGGGCGCTCCCATCTCGCGCTCGACCTGCATTTTCTGCTGACCGCCTGGGCGGACGTGGCTGAGAACGAGCACCGTATTCTAGGCCGGGCCATGCAGGCCATCGAGGACACACCGATCGTTTCCGGCCCGCTACTGGCGGGGGCGGCAGACTGGGCGGCAAATGAGAGCCTGCAGCTGGTGCTGGAGGAAATCGACACCGAGTCACTGATGCGTATTTTTGACTCGCTGCCCATCGATTATCACCTCAGCGTGCCTTACATCGCCCGTGTGGTGCGGGTGGACGGCAGAGTGCAGCCACGCGAGCCTGCAGTGGTCACGGCTGTATCAGGCAGCCGCCCGACAACGGAGGCGCTGTGAATCAGTTTGTGCGCCATGAATATAGCGAGTCCACCCACCGGCTGGCCCTGGGTGTGGAAACCTGGGATGCCGCCCGCCAACAGCCGGTGCTGACTCCGTTGTGGGTGGGGTTTGACGATGTTTTGCTGGGGCATGTCAGGCCGCTGTTCGATCTGCACCCCTCCAACCGGTATGCCTTGCGCTATGACAGCTGGCTGGCCAGCCAGGCGCGGCAGATCGATATCCGGCTGATGGATGCAATGGACGAGCGGGTGTCGATCGAGCGGTCTGGGCGGCGCTATGTGCCAAGACGGTTGCGCATCACCGTGCCCACCCTGGCGGCGGCAGAGAGCAACCCGCCGTCAGGCCGAGGCTGCCAGCCCTGGCTGTATCCGGGGGCTACATATCCGCTCTCTCAGACTGCTACCGGGCTGCGTGCGCGGGTGATGCGTGCAGCGGCGGGGCCTTTGCCCAGGCGGCCTGCCCGCTGGGTGCGGGTGGTGGCCACCCTCCCGGCAGGCAGCGCGATTGCCGACGTTGCTGAATTGAATGCCCTGCCATCGGCCCGAGTGGTCGGGCGGGCCATGGGTGATGATCGTGGTGAATTTCTGCTGCTGGTTCCGCCTGCTGCGGCACAGGCCGGCACAGCAGCCAGCATGCCAGTCAGATTGATCGTGCTGGCCCGCGTTGAGCAAGCGGTACCGGCAGATCGCCCCGATCTGCCGACGATAGACCCCTGTTGGGATCTGCCGGTTGAAACGCCCGCCTCGTTGGCGGTAACAGACGCGGTACTGCGGGGTGAAACGACAACAGCGGGTTTTGCCATTGTGGCGCAGCGTGAAATCAGCCTGCCTTTGGGGCGGTTGTTGAGAGGCGTGGCGGATATCGAGATCTGATCGGGGCTACCCGTCGGAAAATGGCTTGGCCACCTGTTTGGTTGGCCGGGCGTGATGTGAAGACAGACCGGGGCATCAAACGCCATCTCGGTCATGGCTGGGCGGCCACCTCGTCAGAGCGCGCAGCCAGCCATCGATGGCAACTGGGCTCCACCAAGACTGATCGTTCAATTGGAAAGGAGACGTCGATGCCCGAATATCTCTCACCCGGGGTCTATGTCGAGGAAGTCAGCTTCCGCGCCAAATCGCTGGAAGGCGTGCCGACCAGCACCACTGGCTTTGCCGGTATGACCCAGTATGGCCCGGTCTATTACCCTGGCGGCCCAAGAAACTGTGAACCACGTCTGATCACCAGCTTCACCGAATTCGAGCGGGTCTACGGCGGGCTGGAGCGATTCTCTCCTGGCGGCGATCTGCGCGAGAGCTATCTGGCGCATGCAGCCCGTGCGTTCTTCCTCAACGGGGGGCAGCGTCTTTATGTCTCGCGGGTGTATGTGCAGAGCAACCCTGGTATCGATGGTGGGGGCAACCCGACCTATGACGGCTGTGCCAGCCGCACAGTGGCGGTGGGGGCGGCCAACGCCATCTGGCGGGCACGCTGGCCAGGGGCGCTGGGGAATGTGCATGTGGCAGTACGGCTGGTGCGCAGCAAGCTGGTTCCGGTGACGGTCAATGGCGCTGTACAGCTCAAGGGCATCGCCCATGGCGCCACCATCGAGGTCTTTGCTGCTGGCACCGCTGCTGCCAATCTGCCGGGTGGGGCGGCCTATGCGGTGCAAGAGGCGCGGTTCGCAGTGACGACCATCACGGCGGGCGTGCAATCGTTCGCCGGCAGCGGTGGCGCAGTGGTGTTGAATCTCACTGACATAGTGTTCCTGGTCGAGATGCAGGTGGTGGTGACGGTGACCGACGAGCGTCAGGATGTCTATGACGAGCTGTCTGGCCACCCCAGCCAGAAACGCTACATCGGCAAGATCCTGCAACTGGATGATCCAGAAGACGAAAATGCCACAGTCTGGCTCAGCTGGGCGCCCAGCGCCGATGCGTTCGACGCGGTGCGGCTGATGCTGGCCTTGGCCGCCAATGCCAGTCCGCGCCTGCAGAATGGTGGTGATGGCGATCTGGCTGGCCCGGATGAGCTGAATGGCGAGCCTGCCGACCCGGACAATGCCAGTGTCAAAGCCACCGGGCTGGAGGCCCTGGGTGAAATCGACGACATTGCCATCGTCGCCCTGCCGGATGCAGGCGATCTGGTCGATTCCGACACATCGGCTGCGGCAGCGCAACTGCTGATCGCCCATGCCGAGAACCTGCGTTATCGCATTGCCGTGCTGGATGCGCCACCTCAGTCCTCGCTCAACGAGATCCGTGCGTTCCGGGGCCGTTTCGACAGCAAATATGCGGCGCTCTACCACCCCTGGATCGAAATACTCGACCCCACCGAGCGCGCCAGCCAAGGTGCACCACAGCGTCGCTTGATGCTGCCGCCATCGGGCTTTGTGTGTGGCATCTATGCCCGTAGTGATATCGAACGCGGCGTGCACAAAGCACCCGCCAACGAGGTGGTGCGAGGGTTGACGCGCTTCGAGGCCAACATCAACAAGGGGCGTCAGGACGTGCTGAACCCAGAAGGGGTGAACTGCCTGCGCTTCTTCGAAGGCCGTGGCAGCCGGGTATGGGGCGCTCGCACCATCAGCTCTGACCCGGAATGGAAATATGTGAACGTGCGGCGGCTGTTCATCTACATCGAGCATACCCTCGACAAAGGCTCGCAATGGGCGGTGTTCGAGCCGAACAACGAACGGCTGTGGGCCAACATCCGGCGCATGGTCGAGGACTTCCTGTTGGTGTTGTGGCGAGATGGCGCGTTACTGGGCGAAAAGCCAGAGCAAGCCTATTTCGTGCGCTGTGATCGCACCACCATGACCCAGAACGATCTCGACAATGGCCGCATGATCTGCCTGGTGGGCATCGCCCCGGTCAAGCCCGCCGAATTCGTGATCTTCCGGGTTGGGCAGTGGACGGCAGACGCCAAGCGCTGAGTAGATCAATGGGGTCGGTCACAGGCCGGCACGACGGAGTTCTAGCGGGAGATGCAAGATGGCAACCATGCGCGACAACCCTTACGGCGCGTTCAACTATACCGTGTCGCTCGGTGAGGGCGACGAGGCCAGTGTGGTGGCGGGTTTTTCCGATGTCAGTGGGCTGGGGAACGAGCAGAACTATTCCGAATACCGCAATGGCAACGAAAAATTCAACACCGTACGCAAGATTCCCAACACCTTCAAAAACGACGATGTGACGCTGAAACGTGGATTGATCGGCTCAACAGACCTGTTTGAATGGATCAAGCGGGTGCGCGAAGGCGTCTATGAGCCCAGGCAGGTCACCGTCACCTTGCTGGATGAGGCCCGCCAGCCGGTGGCTACTTTCCGGCTGCGCAATGCCCAGCCCAAGAAGTGGACAGGCCCGACCCTGGCCGCCAAAGGTGGTGGCGAGGTGGCGATGGAAGAGCTGCAATTGGTGCATGAGGGGATTGATTTTCAATGAGGAGCATCATCAACGGAAGAATCGGTGGTGTGGGGTGTCCCGGTCTGCCGCTTAGCTGGTCGCGACAACGCCGATGTGGAGTGCATGCGCTTGCGTTCAACCATGGTGGCAGGCGGGTGCGTTCCGCTGTGCCCCACAAGAAACGGAAATTGGAGGGACATCATGTATCAAGCGTATTGCAAAGTGGCGACCGGTAACGGTTGCGAACAGGTCGGCACCGGCTGGCTTCCACCCATGCCGGACCTGCGGGACTACACGGATCAGCATGCCGAGATCGCGGGCATGGCCAAGAAACTCAAGGTCACTGCGGCGGCCCCGGCATTGCCGGCAACGGTGGATCTGAGCAGCTTCTGCTCACCGATCGAAAACCAGATGGGTTTGGGCTCCTGCACTGCTCATGCGGCCATGGGTGTGGTGGAGTATTTCGAGCGGCGTGCCTTTGGCAAACACATCGATGGCTCGCGCCTGTTCGTCTACAAGACCACGCGTAATCTGATGAAGGTGACTGGTGATACTGGCGCTTGGCTGCGTTTCACCATGGGGGCGCTGGCCCTGTGTGGTGTGCCGGAAGAGCAATACTGGCCCTATACCGATGGCCCGGCTTTTGATAATGAGCCTGGTGGTTTCGTGTATGCGGTGGCGGATAATTTCGAAGCCTTGAAATACTTCTGCCACGATCCAATCGGTGCCGGGGTCGCAAAGCCAGCCTTGTTGGCCAGCATCAAGAAATACCTGGCGGCTGGTGTGCCGTCGATGTTCGGCTTCTTCGGTTTTCCATCCAGTAAAGATACCAATGTCATTGGCGCTTTCCCGTTTCCCTGTCCTGGGGAAAGGGCTATCTGGGGGCATGCAGTGGTAGCCATTGGCTATGACGATGCGCTCAAGATCACCAACACCCGCTGTAACAAGACCACCACTGGTGCGTTCAAGATCCGTAACTCATGGGGCGCCACCTGGGGTAATGCTGGTTATGGTTGGCTGCCTTATGAATACGTGCTGCAGGGTTGTGCGATCGACTTCTGGTCGCTGCTCAAAATGGAATGGGTGGACACCAAACAATTCGGGTTATGAGTGATCATGCTACGCGAACTGCCCATTGAGCTGGGGGCACCTGGGCTGTATAGCCTTCCCCCCGAGCCGATCCGTCGCCTGACCGGTCAGCGCATGGATGTCTGCGCCTTTGTTGGCGTGGCACCGCGCGGGCCGTGTCGGGTGCCTTGTGTGGATCAGACGGCGGCCTTGGCCAATGATTGGTCGATGTGCGACCCGGCCCGCCCTCGTCAGCGCAGTGTGGCGCAGGCCGTGGAAAGCTTTGATGAATATCGGCGTGCATATGGTGGGTTTGAAGGCCCTGGTCTCCTGCCATATGCTGTGGCGAGCTTTTTCGAGCAGGGTGGACGCCGAGCGTACATCGTGCGCATCGTGCATGATGATGGTGCACTGGCTGATCCCTACACCGCCACGGCGCATGGTCGCTTGGCCGGGGTGATGGGTGTCAGGCATCTGCATGCGCGTAGTGAGGGGCAGTGGGGTAACCTGCTGCAGGCACAGCTGAGCTTTCAGACTCGACCCGTGCAGGGCAGCGTGCTATCGACCAGCGAGCTGCGACTGAACCCCGCAGAGCAGATCGAGCCCGGTAGCCTGCTCCGGTTACGGCTGGCTAATGGCCAACGCGAATTGCGCTTTGTAGCGGACATGGTGTGGCGTGGTGACCCGACTCGACCTCGGCGCCACCGGGTGGTCAGGCTGGAGCTACCTGCCAGCGATACGATCATGCGGGCGGAATTGGTCGAGGCCAGTCTGGCTGTGCAGGATGGGGTCGGTGGCAGCGAGCTGTTCCAGCAGTTGGGGCTGCATGTTGATCACCCGCGCTGGCTGGCGACTGTGCTCTGTCAACGGTCCACCTTGCTATGGCCGGACATTGCCTGGGCCGGGGCGCGGCTCACTCCGCAAGATGCCTGGCTGCGCACCATCGAGCCAGTCATGCCACAGTTTTCCGGTGGGCAGGATCGTTTCCCCGATATCGTCCATGCCGACTTTTTTGACACTCATTGGTCACCCACCGCTGAGGGGTGGTTCAGCGGCGTGCACTGCGTAGCCACCTGGCCAGATATCACCCAACTGGTGGTGCCCGACCTGTACCAGCCCCAGCCTTTGCCGCCGGTCACCAGTCTGTTCGAGCCCTCGCTGGCCGGGCCGGTATTTGCTGATTGTGTGGCCCCACCCCCCTTGCCGGTCAGTGAGACCAACACCATCGGCCTGCCCGGGCTGGCCCTGTCGCCCACGCTGTCTGGCAATCTCGACCGGATCATCGCGCTACAGACCGAGCTGCTCGATTTTGTCACGCAGACACAAGATCACATCGTGCTGCTGGATGTGCCCCCCGGCCTGACTACCCATGCCTTGCTGGCATGGCGTAGCCACTTTGACACGCCTTATGCCGCAGCCTATCACCCCTGGCTGACCGTGGCGCGCAGCGACGACGCCCGTGACGGATTGGTAGCCATTCCACCCAGCGCAGTGGCCGCTGGGGTGATTGCCGACCGAGAGACCAGGCTGGGTGTGCCGGCAGGGCCGGCCAACGAGATCGCCGCCGAGGTGGTGCAGGTGGCGGTGACAGTTGCCCCGCGTGAACACGACCGGCTGCACCCGCTGGGTATCAACATCTATCAACAAGAACGCGATGGCGTCAGGCTGACCGCAGCGCGCACCCTGTCGCTCGATCTGCAATGGCGACAATTGTCGGTGCGGCGGCTGGTGTTGATGCTCCGGCGCACCTTGTACCGTGAAATGCAATGGGCGGTATTCGAGCCCAATACACCGGCGCTGCGCCGCCAGCTCCGGTGGATGATCGAGAGCTATCTGGGGCGGCTGTTTCGATTAGGCGCTTTCAAAGGCGCGACCGAGCAGGAGGCGTTTTTTGTGCGCTGTGATGACAGCCTGAACCCACCCTATCGTATCGACAACGGACAGCTGGTCTGCGAGGTGGGCGTGGCCCCGGCAGAGCCGATTGAATTCATCGTGCTTCGCATTCTGCGTGAGGGCGATGGCACCTTGCTGCTGGAGGAACGCTGATGGCCGATCTGTTCATGCGGTCATTCCGCTTTCAGGTCACTTTGCGCAAAAGCCCAGAGGCAGTGGCTGGCGAGGCGGGCACGGCCAGCGACCCCAATCAAGGCAGCGAGCCGCCAGCCGGTGGTGCGGCGCTCGGCAATGGCGCATTTCAAGAGGTCAGCGGCTTGGAAGTGACCATGGACGTGGCGGATTACCTGGAAGGTGGCCGCAACGATGGCTTGATCAGGCGGGCGGGCCGTGCCCGCTATGTGCCGATCGTGCTCAAGCGTGGCATGTTTTATGCGGCTGACGACGATGGTAATGCCAGCCAGCTGAACAAGGATTTATGGCAATGGCTACAGAGCGTGGTCAGCGGGCAGCGCCCGATCCCACGCTATGACGGGCTGATCGAGGTGATGGGCAAGCATAACGATGACATCGTCGCCACTTGGGCTTTCACCCGTGGCCTGCCCACCCGCATCAAAGGCCCGGAGCTGAATGGCAAGACAGGCGAGATTGCGATCGAAGAATTGCAGATCGCGCATGAGGGCTTGCGGTTGTTGTAGGTGCGGCGCGGTTGACCTGTTACCGGATCACTGGTGCTTTGAAAGGAGCGGACATCATGAAAATCGCGATTGATCCAGGGCATGGCATGAGTAACAAGCAGCCTGGGGTATACGACCCAGGGGCGATGCATCGTGAGAATGGTTTCAGCTATCAGGAGGCGGACATCGCGCTGCGTTATGGCTTGAGTCTGCGTGATGTCATCCGGGCGCGGGGGCATCAGGTGTTCATGACGCGGGATGATGCCACCGACCACATGCCGGTGGGCAAGCGTGCGGCGGCGGCCAAGGCGGCAGGCTGCCAGACCTTGGTGTCGTTGCATCTCAACGATGCGGAGGTGGATACCGCACATGGGCTGGAAGTGCTCTACCGCGATGACAAGGTGCTGGCAGAGAAACTACAGGCCAGATTGGTGCAAGTGACGGGACTACGTGATCGCGGCGCCAAACCACGTCCCGATCTGGCAGTGTTGAAATTTGCTGGATTGGCGGTATTGGTGGAATTGGGCTTCATCGCCAATGACGGCGATCGGAACACACTGCTCGACCCGGCCATGCGGGAGAAAATCTGTGAAGCCATCGCAGATATCGTGCTGTCCTGACCAGCTGGGTTGACCCACGATGGAACTGAAAAAAGCCACCTTGGTTGAAATCGGCACCGGGCAGAATGCCCAGCCGGTGGGCACACCGATTGCTGTGCAGTTCAACCCGACTTCGCTCAGGCTGCAGATGAGCAATCGCAGCGAAGGCGGTGAGCAGCCTGGGCGCCAGGCGCGGCAGTATGTCGGTTCGGGTTCGACCACCTTGTCGTTGGAGCTGGTGTTCGACACGGCGGATGAAGGGCAGACCGAGCTGCCGCGCTCGGTGCTGGAACGCACCGTCGAGATCGAGCGTTTCATCAAGCCACAAGGGGCGGCAGGACAGACCCAGGCGCCACCTCGGGTTCGATTCCACTGGGGATCGCTGACATTGGATGGTGTCATCGACAGCCTGAATGTCGATCTCGACCACTTCGCGGCGGATGGTACCCCGTTGCGCGCCAAGGTGTCGTTGTCGATCAAAGGCCAAGATCCGGCCTATGAATTCAACCAGGTCGGCCCTGGCGCCACCGACACCAGCGGCGCCCCGGTGGCGGGTGGTAGCGCCAGCGGCCTGCCAGGTGGCATGGGTAATGCCCTGTCCGGGGCGCTGGGCGCATTGGGGGCGGTCAATTCGGCCTTGAGCAGCCTCAGCCAAGTGGGGCAGGCGGTGACCCAGGCGCTGAGTGGTGAAAGCCTGGCCCAGCTGGCCCAGCGGGCTGGTTTGGATACCGCTGCCTGGCGTGCGTTGGCCAATGGCATCAGCAACCCGTTGGGCTTGTCCGCTGGGCAGGAAGTCACCTTACCGAAGGCCAATGCAACAGGTGGCCCTGGTGTCACTCAGGCGGCGACCAGCCAAGCAGTGCCACCCTTGTTGGCTGCCCCGGCAGCAGGCAGCCAGGCCCAGCGTGATCAGGGTTATGCGCTGGCCCGTGCCGGTGGCGTGGGGGGCGCACTGACGGCGCAGAAGCAGAGCCAAGCCCTACAGGCTGTCAGCACTGCGAAACAGACCTTTCCTGGCGCGGGGGGGAGTGCCCTGGCGGCGGCGGTGGGCGGCGCACCGGCCCCAGTCAATCAAAGCCAACGTAGCGACCCCCGAGCCGACAGCTTTGGCGCCGGGGTGCCTTTGCGCTCCACTGTGGGCGGGGCGGTAGAGGCACGAGCCAATCTGCTGACAGGCCAGGCGGATCGACGGCGTAGCAGCAACCTGCCGCCCCAGACCACCGACCCGACCATACCGGGCTGGCAGGCATTGCCGATCGGTGAAACCGGTGCCCTGCCAACCAGTAAGCCACGCCCATGTGATTGTGGCTGCCAACCCCATGCATCATGAAAGGAGAACCATCATGGCCATGGAATATCGTTCCTATTCATCAATCCGTGACACGGTGCAGCCAGGCGACATCATGGCTTTTGGTGGTAAGGGTGAGTTTTCCGACATCATCAAATGGGCGACCCGCTCAGTGGTGTCACATGTGGGGATCGTGCTGCAGAGCACCGTGGGCGGTATCGAGCTGGCCATGAATCAGTTGATCGAGTCCACCAGCCTCAATGGTTTTTCAGGGGTCACCATCAACCGGCTGAGTGATCGTGTCGATCAATACGACGGTGAAATATGGTGGCTGCCGCTGGGCAAGAAGACCCGAGCCAAGCTGGATCTGACGGCTTTCCTGAAATGGTGCCTGATGCAGGATCGCAAACCCTACGACATGCCGCAGGCGGTGAAATCAGCGCTGGATCAGCTGGACAAAGTCCCCATCCTTGGTCATGCCACGCACAACGTCGAAGATTTTGCGCGCTTTTTCTGCTCTGAGCTGGCCGCCGCCGCGCTGGAGGCGGGCGGGGCGGTGCCTGAGCTGAATGCATCTGAGGTCACCCCTGTCGATCTGTGCTCTTTCAATATCTACGACGATTTGTATGTGCAGGTGAAAGGCGCGAGGAAGGAAATCCGCACCTATAACCGGTTCGACCCGGCAGGTTGGGGGACATAGCCATGCCTTTGTTGATCGATGAAATCATCACTGATGTGACGGTCGAGCCTGCGGGTAACAGCACGCAACAAGCCCAGCGCCCGGCACAGCCCTGGCGTTCGCAGGCCAATCTGCAAGCCATGCAGGCCGTGCTGCAGCAAGATGAGTGCCGCACCAGTGCCTGGGGCAATGAGGACTGACCATCATGCCAGACGACCTACTGTTCACCGCCACGCCCACCTTCACACTCGATGGCCAGCGTCAACCTTCGTTGGCGCGGGATCTGGTCCGGTTGGAGGTGGATGAAGACATCTGGGGCATGAAACGGCTGATGGCGCGCTTCAGTGCCTGGGGGCAGCAGCCCGGTGGCGGTGGGAAAGAGGTGGAGCTGTACTGGGATGGTCAGACGGTGGATTTCGGCAAGTCGATGGCAGTCTCCATCGGCTCGCCCAGCCAAGCCCGGACGATCTTCAAGGGGCTGATCACTGCGCTGCAGGCTGATTATCGTGAAGGCAGCGAGCCGCAGATCGTGGTGTTCGCGGAAGATGCGCTGCTGAAGCTGCGCCTGAAACACCGCTTCAAAACCTGGGAAAACGTCAGCGATGCCGACATGGCACGGCAGATCGCCAGCGAACATGGTCTGAGTGCCGCTGCGGATGCCGCTGGGCCGACCTACCAGGTCGTGCAGCAGTGGAATCAGAGCGACCTGGCCTTTCTGCGGGAACGTGCGCGCCTGATCGGCGCTGAGCTGTGGCTGGAGGACGATACCCTGCATTTCGCACAACGTGATCAGCGTGCAGGCACCGAGCTGACGCTGGTGAATGGCAATCACTTGATCAAACTGGAGATCCGTGCCGATCTGGCGAATCAGCGCGGCGAAACCCATGTGGCCGGATACGACCTACAGGCGCGGGATCAGATCGATGAATCGGCCAGCGACAACGCGCTGGCTGGCGAAACCCAGGGTGGACGAAGCGGCCCGGCCCTGTTGAAGCAGGCCATCGGCAGCTTTGACAGCTTCCGTAATCGCGAGCTGCCCTTGACCAGCAGCGAAGCAGCTGATTGGGCCAAGGCTGCATGCAAGCGACGGGCGCGGCAGTTTGTGGTAGCGCGGGGCCTGACCCGTGGCTCGCCGGATCTGGCGGTGGGCAGTCGCCTGACGCTCGATCGGATCGCCAAGCCTTTTGCCGGGGCGGGTTATATCGCCACCCGAGTGCTGCACAGCTATGACCTGATCGATGGACACCGCACGGTTTTCGAGGCGGAGCGCCCAATGGTGAACAGCCCATGACACGACCGGACGACTTTGATGGTGGCATGGCCAGCAAACGGCTGTTTGGGCTGTATCCGGCCATTGTGAAAGACATCGTGGACCCGGACAGCCTGGGCCGCATCCAGGTGAGCTTCCCATGGCTGGGCGACGAAGGCGCATCGGTCACGGCCTGGGCGCGGTTGGTGACATTGTATGCCGACGATGATCAGGGCTGGGAGATCCTGCCTGCGGTCGATACCGAGGTCATTGTTGCTTTTGAAGCGGGTGCGCTGGAACGGCCCTACATCGTCGGGGCGGTGTGGAATGGCCGGGAGTCTTTGCCGGAGCCCCCGGCGGCCCCGAACAACAAACGGCTGTTGAAGACCCGTGCCGGCAGCCTGCTGGAATTCGATGATACCGATGGTGCGGCCAAGGTCACCATATCGATGCAGAGCGGCCACAAGCTGGTGCTGGATGACGCCCAGCAGCAGGTGACCTTGCATCACAGCAACGGCGCCGAGATTGTCATCAATGCCGCTGGACAGGTGAAGATCACCGCCAATTCGACCGTGGAGGTGAACGCCAGCGCGGTCAATATCCATGCCCCGATGACCAAGTGCGATGGCGTGGTGAAATGCGAAACGCTGATCACCCAAGCGGTGATCTCGCCAAGCTATACACCGGGCGCGGGGAATATCTGGTGAAACGGCAACGCGCGCAGACAAAGGATCGCTCATGACCACCACCCCTCATCACCCCTGGGCCATCACCGCCCCTTGGTACCGCTGGCCATTGGCTGGCGTGCCTCGCAGTGGGCGGGGGATGGCGCCGGTGCTCCAGAAATTTGCCAGTGACGATTTCGTGAATGAATTCATCAAGGATTTGCAGCATTCCGTGCGGTTCAACCAGGACGACCAAGTGTTCGCGATCAATCTGGCTGCTGCCAGCCCGGGTCAGTTTGTCGGCAAGCTGGCTGCATTGTTTCCGATGAAATCGGATGGCAAGCCCTGGCAGCCAGGCGATGCGGTGACCGACCTGCGCCGCTCTCAGCTGGTGGGCACCGGCATCCGCAAGCTGTTTTTGCCCTCGCATGGCCGCCATTATCTGGTGGTGTGCGAGCTGCATTGCGATGTGCCCGGCTTCCCGGCGGTGCCCGTCAGCGAGGTGTGCCAGGCGGGCTTTGTGGTGCGGCGCAAACGGTTGGATTACCCAGCCGAATCGCGCCCGCAGGCAGTGGCCTTGCTGAGAGAGCTGGTGACTGCCCAGGCCAAACTGGGCGAGTGGGAGCAGACCATTCCGGTGCGCCCTGCCGCGGCGCGCAGGCGTGCCGAGAAAATCGCCAAGCTGAAGCAGGCCGGGCAGTTCGATGCGTTGCTACAGGCCGCTCGTGAGGCTGTGCAGCAGAAGCGGCAGGCGCTGGATGCCTGGCGGCAGGCCAACGGCGTGCGGGTATTCGAAGAGGGGTGGGTGTCGGGCGGCCATACTGGCATCGGGCAATGGCAGGAGGTCGAAACGATGCCGGAAACCCTGCAGGAGACGTGGCTCCCACTGTACCGCGTCTTCCCCGACCCGGCCAACCCAGCGCACGATGCGCGTGGGCGGGCGCTGTTCTTTGGCGTGGTGCCGACCAGCGCATTCGATACCACGGCGCAGGGCGAGGCCCGATTTGATGACCGATCCAGTTATGAGATCCGCACCTTCTTCCGCCGTCATGCCTGCTGCTGCCCACAGCAGGGCTTGAATGTGCAGGCACCGGATTGCGACGGCGAGCTGGTGTGGAGCGCACCGACCGAAACCTATCGCCTGGCCTCGCAATTTGACCTGCAAGGCACCGCCAATCGCCCAGTGACGGTACAGATGCCGAATCTGGCTGAGCTGGCAGCACAAGTGCTGGCGCGACCGGTCGGCAAGTTCTCGCCTGTGAAGTTCGTACAACCGCAGACCCTACAACCCAAGATCAGCGGCAACGCGCTGTCCGGCGGCAGCATGGGCGGGGATGCCTTCTGTTTCTTCGCGATTCCGCTGATCACGCTGGTGGCGCTGTTCGTGCTGAATCTGTTCCTGCCCATCGTGGTGTTCATCTTCAACCTGTGGTTTTTGCTGGCGCTGAAATTCTGCATCCTGCCCAGCTTCAAACTCGACCCGATTCTGCAGGCTGAGCTGGCGGCCATCCCTGGCGGGGCAGATGTGGATGCGGCGGGGTTCCAGTTCGCCTTTCAAGGGGGAATCAAGACGGGTGTGGCCCTGCGCGGTGATCTGACCGAATCGCTGTCGCACATGATGGCCGAGGTGGCAGGTGAGCCGTTGCTGCTGCCCGGTGGCATAGTCAACCCCAAACACGCGCCTCGCGCATTGGCGATCAAGCCCAGCCTCGATCAATACAGCGCCAGACCGTTGACCGACCTGGCGCAGGTGATGACCGAGCAGGCGGCCCGTACTGCTGGCGATGGTTCACAACTCGACTTGCTGGCCGGGTTGGACTATGAGCCGCGCCGGATGTGCCAATGGCGCGATGAGCCACACCTGCCGACAACGGGAGAATACGCATGACACGCAGTGCGACATTGGGGCAAGGCATTGGACTGCCCTGGCAACCCGATGGCAATGGCCGCCTGCCCGTGGTGGCGGGCCCGGAAAAGGTAAGGCAGTCGATGGCGATCATTCTGGACACCGAGCCGGGCGAGCGGGTGATGTTGCCCACGTTTGGTTGTGGGTTGCGGCGGTTCCTGATGCAACCCAACACCACCTCGACCCGTGCGCTGATGCAACGCGAGATCGAGTTGGCATTGCGCACCTGGGAGCCCCGGATCGCGGTGGATCGTGTGGAAGTGTTGCCTGGCGATGAGCCTGCGCTGGTGATGATCCGTATCGCCTACACCCATCTGCGGGATGGCCGACCGGACAATCTGGTCTACCCGTTTTATCTGGAGGGTACGCAGTAGCCACCGCCCATGGTGGCCACCGAACGTGCCAGGAGAGAAGACATGCCCCTACCCAGCCCGATACTCGACGACCGCAGCTATGCGCAGCTCGCTGCTGAGCTGAAAGCCCGCATCCCTGTCTATAACCCGGCCTGGACGGATCACAACGAGAGCGACCCTGGCATCACGTTGCTGGAGCTGTTCGCCTTCCAGTCGGAAAACCTGCTGTTCCGTTTCAACCAGATCCCTGAAGCCAGCTACCTCGAATACCTGAAACTGCTGCAGATCCCCCTGTTGCCCGCGCAGCCTGGCCGTGCGCTGTTGAGCTTCACTGCCGACAAGGCGGCAGGTGTCAGCATCCCGCGCAAGACCATTACCCGAGCTGGCAAGGTCGAGTTCCAGACGTTGACGGAAACCCACGCCTGGCCACTTTCCTGTATTGCGGTGTCGCGGGCGCGTACCGATGCCCCCACTGCCGATGACGAAAGTGAAGTGCATGCCTTTGTGCTGCGCACCATCGACGCCTTGCCGGATGAGCTGGCCGAACAGCCAAGGGTGTATTACAGCCCGCTGCTGCTCGACCCCGCCAAGCTGGCGGAGCCGGTCGATTTCAGCAGTGCGGTGGATGGCATGATCTGGATCGCCTTGCTGGCCGAAGATGGTTTTGACCTGACAGCATGGCAGAAGGCCGATGCGCAACCATTGTTGAACCTGGGTTTCGAGCCCAGCCTGCCGGTCGGTGGCATTCAGACCATCGACCCCTGCCTGGGGATCACCGGCCTGCCCAGCCCACCACAGTTGAGTTGGCAGATCTCGACAGCCAAGCCCCTGAAAAACAGTCAACCGCAATACGTCAATCTGAAGGTGGAAGGCGATAGCACCCGTGGTCTGACCCAAGGTGGCACCGTCCGGTTGGCGCTGCCCACCGACAAGGACGCCATCGGCCTGCCCATAGTCGATCTGGATCTGGCTGGCGCGGGTGATTTTCCGCCGCTGTTGGATGATGAACAGCAAGCCAAGGTGATTGCCTGGGTTCGGGTGTTCCGTCGTGATGGCAGCCGCTTTGGCCGGTATCGGCTGATCACAGTCAATGCCAGCGAGGCCGAACAGGCACGGGTGGCCGATGCGCAATACCTGGGGGATGGCAATGGGCAGCCAGGGCAGCAGTATCCGCTCTCACATCGGCCCGTGTTGCCCGATGATGCCTATGACCAGCTGGTGGTCGAGGTGGAAGAAGGTGGCCGGGTTGGCGGGCAATGGATTCGCTACAGCCGGGTGGATGATTTCTTCGGCAGCTATCGGGAATCACGCCATGTGATGCTCGACCCGGAAGCGGGGCTGCTGCGTTTCGGGGATGGCCTGCGGGGCCGCATCCCGCAATGGGGTGAGCGTATCCGCGTGCGGGGTTACCGTTATGGCGGCGGTGTGCAGGGTAATGTGGCAGCCGGTGCCATCAGTAAGGTCGATCTGCCGGGTGTCAAGGTCGGCAATCTGCTGCCTGCCGCCGGTGGCGCCGATGCGGAGGGGGTGGAAGCGGCATTGGCGCGTATCCCCGGCGAGTTACGGCGGCGAGATCGGGCCGTGACCGCTGATGATTTCAAGGAGTTGGCCCGCCAGACACCTGGTGCTCAGCTGGGCCGCGCCGAGTGCTTGCCGCGCTTCCACCCACAAGCGCCGGAGGCAGAGGCCGCTGGCGTGGTCAGCGTGGTGGTGTGGCCGCAGCATGACCCCGATCACCCCAATGCCCCGATGCCGGATGCCGCGCTGTTGCGGGCGGTGTGCCAGTGGCTGGATCAGCGGCGGTTGGTGACGACTGAGTTATATGTATTGCCTCCTACCTATCGCAAAGTGGCGGTGTCCGTGGCGGTGAAGGTGAAGGCCGGTTATGGCATCGAGGCGGTGCGCAAATGGGTGGAATTGGTGTTGCGTCAATACCTGGCGCCATTGCCACCCTATGGCCCTACCGGTGAGGGCTGGCCGCTGGGGCGGCGGGTGTATGGCCCTGAGCTGGAGGCCGCTGCTTTGCAGGTCGAGGGGGTGGAGTTCCTGGAAGGGCTCAGCGTGGCTGGGTGGGACGGCAGTGGTTGGATCAATGGCACGGTGACGCTTACCAAGTGGGAAGTCCCCGAGCTGGCTGCCATCACTGTGGTGGATGGTTTGCCGCTACCCGCGCCTGGTGAGGGGATCAATCCAGTGCCGCCAGCAGGTGTGGTGCTGCCGATCCCCGTTCTGCGTGAGGAGTGCTGACATGGCTGCGCGCACCTACCCCGAAGCTGACTTTGCCATGATCACTGGTGCCGCCACTTGGTTGCGCTGCAGCTTTCAGCAGGCTGCGCTGATTGATGGCATTGTGCAATTGGGGTGGTCTGGCGACGCCACCCCTGGCGAGCCAGGGGCCATCAGCGATCCCCAAGGCGCGGGGCTGGCATTTGATCGCCATTGTCGGCTGTTTCATAGCCTACCTGCCGCGCAACGTGTCGAGCGGGTGCTATGGGGTGCATTCGACCCCTTGCATCCGCAACGGGTGCTGCCCACGGCTGAGGTGCTGGGCAGTGTGTCACCCCATCAGCATGGCGATTTCGCACCCCGGACCCCGCTGCTGCCTGGTTTCACGCCACGTGCATTGGCCTGCGATGAGCGCGATCATCTGTTCGTGCTCGACACCGCCGGGCAGCGGGTGGTGGTGTTCGATCTGATCCAGCAACGGGTGGTGTTGAGCCTGCCGGTGCCAGGCGGCGCGGTGGATCTCGCCTACCATCAGGGCTGGGTCTATGGTCTGTCACCACAGCCGCCGCAGCTGTGGAAACTGTCCGCCAACCGCGGAATGCGGCTCCTGCCGGTGAGTCTGGTCGGGGTGGATGCCCCCGCCCGGCTGGCCTTTTCTCACGATGGTCGCTTGTTCGTGCTGGGGCGTGCGCACACCGTGGATGCATCGCTCCACGAGCTGGGCAGGCCACGGCAGTGGCGGGCCAGCCCGTTGGCCATCACGCTGGGTAGTGGCAAGCCGCTGGCATGGGCATCCGATATCGTGGCGATCGGTCATGACGACCGGACGCGTTTGGTGATTGCACGGCGCCCCAATGAAGACTTGCTGCAGCTGGACATCGGCGGGGTACCCTATGGCCTGGTCGAGCCGCTGCAGGCACGCGGCTACGATGGCATGGGCATTGTCGCCGCGCCCGATGGCCGTATCGCCTATTGGACAGACAAAGGTGTGCGCCACGCGGTGGCGGCGCGGGTGAAGTATCAAAGCCCTGGTCGGGTGATCAGCTTCCGACTCGACAGCGGCAGCTATCAGACCGTCTGGGGGCGGGTGCTGCTGGATGCCTGTCTGCCGCCCAATACCGAGATCCGGGTGCAGGGGATCGTTGGTGATGACGATGAAGATGTCGAAGACCGTATCGGTCGAGATCCGCCGGTGTCCAGCATGCCGGTGGTGCCGCTAGAGGCGGAGGCCACGCCGATGCCACAGCAGATCGATGTGCCCGACCCAGCCAGCCTGGGTGGGCCGGTGATCCGCCGCAGCGATGGCAGCGAGCAGCCCTGGCTGCAGGCGGATGACCAATTCGCCACCTATGAGGCTGCCGTGCCAGCCAAGGCGGGGCGCTATCTGTGGTTGGTGATCGACCTGATCGGCACATCGCGTGCGACACCGAAGATCCGTACCATCCGCGCCGAGCACCCCGGCCATGACTGGCTGCGCCGCCTGCCCAAGCTGTACGCCCGCCACGAAGCCATGCGGGGATTCCTGCAGCGATTCCTGACAGCACCGGCGGGGCTTCACCATGATCTGGCCAGCCAGCACGAACACCGGCACGCGCTGCTGAAGCCCTTCAGCACCCCAGCCAGCATCCTGCCGTGGCTGGCGGGCTGGTTGGGGCTGAGCCTGGATGAACGGTGGTCAGACACCGCGCGCCGCACCTTCATTGCCGAGGCCATGCTGCTGTGGCGCCTACGGGGCACGGTGTGGGGCATCCGCCGCATGCTGCAGATTGTCACCGATCGTCAGATCGTGATCATGGAGCAGTTTCGCACCCGTGGACTAGGGGTGGTGGCTGGTGATGGCCTGGGGGGGCAGCGCGCAGCCGTGCTGGGCCATGGTCTGCGGGTGGGTGGGCCGGTGGGCGAGGCCGCCCGGTCAGGTGACGCGAGCGTGGCGGTGGACAGTTTCCGTCAGCACGCCCATCGATTCAGCGTGTTGATTCTGGGCGAGCTGAGCCCAGAGCAGGAGGCCATGGTGCGCCATCTTCTGGAACAACACCGGCCAGCCCATACCCTGTACGAGTTATGCACCATCGGCGCGGGCATGCGCATCGGGCGTAACCTGCGAGTGGCCATGACCTCGGTGATCGGCCACAGTGGCGGCTTCCAGCCTATGCAGCTTGGGCACTCGGCCTTGGGCAAGGACAACCTGCTGGGCCGCCCTGGCAGCGGGCTCAGCCTGGGTAATCAAACCCTGGGCCAGGGGAGGCTGACATGAGCCAACCCGTTGCCATTGGCCGCTTCTACAGCCATTTCCATACCACGTCAGACGATTTGCCCCGTGCCCAGGCGATTCAGCAGTCGCTGGTGGATGAATTGCTGGCGATGCGCCTGCAGGCATTGGCGCCAGATGATGAATTGTTGTTGATCAAGCGTATTGCCTTACCGCTGACTTTGTCGGCGCAGCACACCGATTGGGAATCTGCACAGCGTTGGTGCGAGGCCATCGCCAGGGCGGTCGAGCAGGCCATGCAGGCAGGCCATGTCGATCAACTGGTGTGCTTTGCCCACCCTGGCGCGGCTCTGGTGGCCTTTGCCGATGCGGTATTCAACCAGCACGACACCTTGGATTGGGCTTGGCAGCGACTGGGTTGGCTGACGCAGGGTGCGGTGAGCGCATCAAAGCGGCGGGCGGCGTTGTTCGACCTGCTGTGGGGCCAACCTGCTTGGGTGGTGCCGCTGCTCAAGCACTGGCTATGCCAGCTGACCTTGCAGTCGCGTCTGCAGGCGCTGACGGCGGACGAGCGCGCCCGATTGTGGCAGCACCTGCTGTCGGCATATGGCCTGACGGAGATCCCGGATTGGCCTCAGTTGGTCTGCGCTTTGCGGCAAGCGGTGGCAGCCGCTGGCACCGAGCCGCCCATATGGTTGGCCATGACAGATAGGCCGGAGGAGGTCGCCTCATCCACTCGATCCACCGGGTTGCTTTCCCTCGCCAGCACTTGGCTGGCCCAATTGCGCACGGTACCTGCCGACGAGGCCATGCAATGGCTGGCTTGGTATGCGGTCCTGGCGCAGCCGGAGTGGGTGCGCAGGCAAGGTCACGACCTGCCTGGGCTATTGCAGGCTTCGTTGATCCATGGACAGGCAACGATGTCGGCACAGGCAGCGCCAACGATGACGCAACGCGACATGCCAGCTGCCGTGGCGGATCAGCGAGAGCCCTTGCCAACATCGGGCGAGTTCGCCACGCCGTTGGTCGAGTCCGCCATCGAGCCGATCCAGCCCACCCTGGCCCACACCGAATTCGGTGGTTTGCTGCTGATTGCCCCACATCTGGCCGAGGCTGGGGTGATGGCTGGGCTGGCCGCACTGCCGGACATACCATTGCCCACCTTGCTGACACAATTGGCCAGACAAATGTTGCCGATGATGCCGCGCAATGATCCGGCTGAGCGGGTCTTCGCTGGCTTGCCGCTGTTGACGGATGACAGCTGCAACCCGATCGAATTGCCCGCCTCCGCACAAGCTGTGTTGCACACCAGCCTGCAATGGTTGCACGGCTGGTTGGAAGCTCGCCTGCCCGATTGGGCCGGGGCGGGCCTGATCGAGCGGATTGCCCGGCGCCCGGCCAGCCTGCGGCTCGACCCAGGGTGGGTGGACGTCTGCTTCAGCCTGGACGATGTCTCGACCGACATCCGCAAGGCGGGGTTGGATCTTGACCCTGGCTTCGTCCCCTGGCTGGGCGCTGTGTTGAGGTATCGCTATGCGTGACGGTTATGCAGCCTGGTCGGGCCAGACCATCCAGCCCAGCGCACTGGGTAGCCCCAGTGTTCCACTGTGGTACGAAACGGCAGCGGTAGGGCAGCGGCTGGCCTCGGTACTGGACCAGGCTGCATTGCAGGACGAACAGACGCAACAAACGCTGGCCTTCCTGCATGGACACTGGCAACAGGCCATGGCCTGGCACCCCACCGCTGGTGAGGTGGGCGGGACTGGCAGCTTGCTGGATCGACTGTGCCGACAGCTCAAGCTGAGCGCCGATGAACGGCTGTTGCTGATATTGGCGGGCATGGCGGAAGAACACGAGGGATTTGTCGCCAGTTTTGTGGGCCTGCACCCACGCGGCGAGCCGTTCCCGACCGTGGGCCTGTTTGCGCGGCTGGCATGTCAGGGCCTGGACCGCGGTGAAGCCTGGCGATTGCTGACGCAAAGCGCACTGCTGCGGCTGGGTCTGGTGCGCGTCGTGGGCGAGGGGGCGTGGCCGGAGCGCTCTCTGCGCCTGGCTGATGGGGTGTGGGCGGCATTGCAGGGGCTGATCAATTGGCCTGTGCCGCCGTTGCAGGTGCTGACCCGGCTGGATGACGGCTGGCTGCGTCAAAGCGATGTGTGCTACCTGACAGATCGGCTGCAAAGTCGACAAGCCTTGATGGTGGCCTTGCAGGGCGAGCCGTTGGCGAGCCACATCCGCCTGGCGCAGTGGCTGGCCGGTCTGGGGCCGCGTGCGGTCTGCTTTGAAGTAGCGGGCCAGCCTGAGGGCGTGGTTGATCAACTGCTGCAGCTGTGCCTCATCCACGACCGGATTCCGGTGTGGGTCGGCAACCCGGGCCCAAGCCGCCTGTTGGGGCATTTTCCCTGGCCGATGTTATGTGCCGAGGCAGATCCAGCCTGGCTGGCCAGCCTGCCCATGCCAGTGTTGCCGGTGGCGGCACCACGCCCATCACGCGCCCTGCTGGCGGCGCTGTGGCAAGAGTCATTGCCCGAGCTGGCTGAACAAGCACCCGAGCTGGCCGCACGTTTTCCATTGGAGCCCCGGCGGCTGTGGCGGGTACAAGGTGACGCCCGTGCGCTGGCCGGTTTGACGCCGCTTGACGCCGGAACCGCCTACACCGCGCTGAAGACCCGGCTGGCACGCGGGGGCGATAGCCAGATGCGCCGCGTCACCCCGCGCGCAGGGTGGGATGACCTGATCTTGCCCGAGCCCGCCACCCAGGCTCTGCACAATGCGGTGGCCCGCCTGCGGTTGCAGTCACAGGTGTTGGATGACTGGGGTTTCGATCGTGGGGATACCAGTCGGCGTGGCTTACGGCTGCTGTTCTGTGGCTTGCCCGGCACCGGCAAGACCCTGGCCGCCGAGGTGATGGCGCTGGCGTTGCACGCCGAATTGTTGGTGATCGATCTGTCGCGCACTGTATCGAAATGGATCGGTGAAACTGAGAAAAACCTGGCGGCGATCTTCGACGAAGCCGAGGCCACCCGTGGCGTGCTGTTTTTCGATGAGGCCGATGCCCTGTTTGCCAAGCGCACCGATGTGCACGACGCCAATGACCGCTTTGCCAATATCGAAACCGCCTATCTGCTGACCCGGCTGGAGCGCTTCGACGGCATTGCCATCCTGGCTACCAATCTTCGGCAGCACATCGATAAAGCCTTCCTGCGGCGTTTCGAATTCGTCATCGATTTCCCAGAGCCAGGAGCGGACGAACGGGCGGCGATCTGGCGACGGCATGTGCCCGCCCAGGCCCCGCTGGCCGACGGGGTGGATTTCGAGCTGCTGGCACTGCGCTATCCGATGTCTGGCGCGATGATCCGTAACGCCTTGCTGGGTGCGGCTTATGAGGCTGCCGCCACCGATGGGCCGATCAGCCAGAGTGGGCTGGAGCGGGCCATTGCATTGGAATTCGAGAAAACCGGGCGTCTGTGCCCATGACTGCATCAACAGCACACAGGTCAACCGCGCCTGGACGACAGGATATGAACAGGTAGGTATTCATTCATTGCCAGATGGGGAGATCGCCATGGCAGATCCGAAAACCCTTGTTGAATTCGCCACCCAATGGCGAGACGAGCAGAAAACGCAATCCACCCAGGCTGCCAGTGCCGTCAGTGCGGCCCAGTCCCAGGTGACCGCCGCCCAGGCCAGCCTGAGCATGGCTCGGGGCGAGCTGTCGGCTTCGACCGACCAACTGGTGGCGATCCGCACTCAGCTAGGCAAGATCCCGATGCCAGCCGATGGTGAGCCATTGCTGGTTGCGCTACGGGAAGCAATCGCCACCCAGCGTGCCAAAGCGGCGGCGGTTACCTCAGCGGAATTGGCGGCTGGCTTGGCGCAAGCCACACTGACCAGCGCCCAGCTCCGGCTGGAGCGGCTGACCAAGGCGCTGGCATCGGCTGAATCGGAGCTGGCGGCAGCCACTGCCGCCAAGAACAAGCGGCAGGCCGCATTGGATGCGCTGGCTGCGTCACCGGTGGCCGATGTCAAACAGGCCGCCACCGATGCCCTGGCCAGTGCCGATTACACCGCAGCCAAACAGCGGATCAAGGATTCGCTGCCTGCCACCTTGCTGGCGCGTGTCACCGAGCGGGCTGGGCTGGCGACTGGTTTGGCGGATCGACAGGCCGCGCTGGCTGACGCGGTGCTGGCCTTGGCCGACACCGAAAGCGAAGTGACCACCCTGGCTGGCGACAAGTTGACCCGCCTGACACGTGCACTGGATCAGGCCGAGCGCAATTTGATGCTGTACACCAGCCGTGCGACTGCTGATCTGGCCTCTGCCGTGGCCAATCTGAGCTATCTGGCCAATACCGGGAACAATGTGCTGACACCACAGCAGAAAGCCCACCTGAACGATGCTGCTTTGAGTGCCGATCGCAACAGTGCCGCTCAGGCGGAATCTGAACGGGATGTGGCTGCGGTGGCTTTGGCGGATGCCCTCAAGGTGCTGCAAGGCGAGCGAGCCAAGGTGCTGGCCGCTGACCCGGCAGCCGATCTGACGGCGCTGGAGGCAGATGGCACCAGTGATCTGGGCAAGGCCAAGACCGCATGGCAGGTGGCCAAAGATACCCTGGACAAAGCCGGCACCGGTAAAGAGGTGCTCTACACCAGCGCCATGCGCGCCACCATGACGGAATGGCAAGCCAGTGTGCCGGATGCATTGTGGGCTGATCTCAGCCGCTGGTTGGATGCCGATGCGGCGCTGGCCCGGCTCAAAGGTGCGACCACCGCATTGACGAGTGCGGTCAAGAACACGGAGAAGGAGCTGGTGCTGGCTTTGATCGACGATGCCAAGCGACGGCGGCGTCAAGCCTGGCTGGTCGATGCCTTGGCGGCTCGGCAGGGGGCGGTGGCCGAGGGCACCAAACGACAAAGCGAGCTGCGCGGGCATGCCCTGCGCGGCATCTTGACTGTGTGACGACGGTGGGTGGGCCGTCACACCACGGCCTGAACCTGGCAATACAGAATCCAGAAGACACCATAGGAGGCCCCAATGGCCGACGATCAAGCACTGCAATGGGTGAGTCACGACGAGGACGAGCAGTGGCTGCCCAATCGCCCCTATCTCGCCGTCAACTACCACTATGGGATGTTGCTCGGCGTCGATGACTTTGTGACCGATCAAGCCTACCACCGTGGCAAGTCGCGGCTGCACAATGCCTGGCTGCATGGCTGGGGTACGGTGTGGGGGCTGGCGGTGTCCGCCGACCTGCCCAGTGACGAGATCCGTGTCGAGGCTGGGCTGGCACTGGACGGCTTTGGGCGGGAGCTGCATGTCGATACCCGGCAATGCCTGAACCTGCCAGCGTGGTTCAGTGCACATCGCGAAGACCCTGGCCTGATCGTCTCCGAGCAGGTGGATGGCTTCCACCTGGATCTGCATGTGGTGATCCGCCACCGGGCGTGCCTGATGCGGCCCATCCCAGCCTTGCTGGATACTTGTGTCGGCGCACAAGGCGACACGGCCTATTCACGGGTGTTCGAGACCAGCGAGCTGGTCGTGAAACCGGGCAAGGCGCCAGCCAGCAAGCCACGTCATCACCTGCTGCGGCTGTTGCTGGGGTTGGATGCACCCATTGAGGAGAACGGTGCCGTGATCCCGGCGGATCAAGCGGTGCTGGATGCCCGTGCCGCACTGGCCAATGCACCGGCGGATGAGCGACTGACACTGCTGAAACGCACCGTACATGATGTCGCCGTGGCGGCTGCACTGGCTGATCAGGCGGGTACAGACCCAAGCGCCGACGATCTGGAAGCGACCTTGTTCCCTGCCCACGCGGTGCTGGACGTGCCGCTGGCCAACCTGGATGGCGTCATCCTGGCACCCGCAGGCAGCAGCACCAAGCTGAAAGCGGTCACGGTCGATAACCGAGTCCGCGAGGTGGTGCTTGCCACCACCACCTTGCAAGGGCTGCTACCTGCCTTGCTCGGCAGCCCTGGCGGCAGCCAGCCCACTGGGCCACGAGTGGTGCCAGCCAGTGTCAACCGGGCGGGCGCAGTGGTGACCTTGCAACTCGATAGCCCGCTGGATAAAGACACTGTCTCCAATGCTGGCGTGCAGGCCGCGCAGCTGGTGGGCGGTACCGGGTGGCAGGTGATGGCTGTCAATCAGGTCGAGCTGTCGGCTGATCAACGGACACTGACGATCACCCTCGCCAGCGACCCCGGGACGCAGTTGATGCGGCTGGTGCTGATCGGCACCGGCAGCCAGCCCATTCTGGGCCAGAACGGCCTGCCGCTGTTTGGCGCACAGACTGCCCAGCCGACCGATGCCGGTGACGTGGTGAGCGGTCGTGATTTTGTCTGGATGAACAAGGGGAACTGAGCCATGCCCACTACTCAAGACACACTGGTGCTGTTGAATGCCAGCAACGGCATCACCCTGATTCCGGGCGATACCCCTCTCACCCGGCTCAATTATTTCGATGGTAAATTTCTGAAGGCAGAGGATCTCCAGGCCGAGCAGACCTACCTGCGGCAATTGGTGCAGCTGTCCAATCAAGCGGGCGGGGCTGGGGTGGTCAATGGGTTTGACCTGCAGGCCACGGCGGGCCAACGTCTGACATTGAGCCCTGGCTTGGCCATCGACCCGGATGGCCGGGTGCTGTTGCTGCCAGATGCCGTGACGTTCGAGATCGCGACCTTGATCGAGCGCTCGCGCCCAACAGTGAATGCCGACACCGCAGCGGCGCCAAACGATACCGCAGGGTTTGTCGAATGCGAGCTGAACAAGGTCCATGGCACCGCCACGCCCGTGCCCGGCGTTGGTTTGTACCTGATCGGCATTGTGCATGCCGAGGCGCTGTGTGGACACGAAGACATGGTGGCCGGGCTGTGTGCCAATGCCTGCGCCACGCAGACCCAGCGCCCATGGCGACGAGAGGGTGTCGTGCTGCAGGCGCTGCCTTTGCAGCTGCGCACGCCGCTATCCACCTCGACAGCAGTGTTGTTCGAGCAATGGCACCTGCGCTCACGGGTGGCATCCAGTTATTTTGCCGATGAAGCCCTATCGGTGGCACAGCTGATTTCACGGGCGGGCCTGCAATCGTCGGTCTGGTGCCGTGGCGCGTTGGCTGCTGTCGGCAGCTTTGTGCCCTTGGGCGTGCTGGCGATGGGCAGCCAACAGATCTTGTTCCTGGATCAATGGATCGCCCGCCGCGAGCGCATCGATGGCGACCCGCGCCGCTATTGGCAATGGCGCATGATGATGCGGCCTTGGGATGCCTTCCTGGCACAGATCCTGCAGTTCCAATGTCAATTGCGTGATGTCTGGCAGGTTGAAGCCGAAGCCGATGGCGATGACCCATGCCAGCAACTACGCAAATTGGTGGTGGATGCCAGCAGCGTGGTCAACCAGCTTGAACGCTACTACCGCGCCACCAGCGAGCACCTGGCCAAATTGGATCTGGGTGCGGATCGGGCTGAATCCTACCTGCTGAGTGGTGGGACCAGTGAGCTGGGCCATTTGGTCAACCGGCTGCAAAGCGCCAAGGACATGATCAAGCTGATGCCGACCGATCGATTGCTGATCCGGCGCGGCATAGTCGAGCTGCCCAGCGCTGGGTATCTGCCGGTGGTGCCATCGGCCAATTTCACGGTCAATCAACAAATCCGGCAGATGATGGGTGAAGGTGTCGATCTGCGGTTCTGCATCGTCCGCCCCGATTATGTGGCAGAGGCATTGCAGGAGGCCCAGCACATGGAGCGGATCTCGCTGACGCGTGGTCTGGACAACCCTCAACAGAAAGAGGAAGTCGATATCCTGGTGCCTGATGGCGAGATTCTGGGCGTCAATGCCAAACTCGGGCAGGGGTGGGCGGGCCGTCTGGCATTCCTGTTCTCTGATCCATCTTCACAGGCTCATGTGACCTCAGATCACAATACTTTCGAGCGTGGGGTGTTGGCTGGCGCGGCGCGTAGCGAAAAGCAACCCGACGGCAGCTTGCGTTTCTGTTTCGGGGCCATGGCTGAAACCGACAGCCTCGACTCATTTTCGAAGGATCTGCGTGAGTGGGCTGCTGCGCGTAAGAATTCGCTGGCCGAGACCACTTGGCATGCGGCAGACATCCTGCGCACCCGCCAAGAAGGGGTGTCCGCACACGCAGCGGCAGAAGCCACCGCTCGCACCGACGCAATGGCCATGCGTTATGCCCGCCTGAAAAGTGAGGCAGAGGCTTACCGTGCCAAGCGACTGGCCTATGTCGCCAAGTCGGGCGACACCAAAGGGTTGAGTCATTTTGCTGGCTTGACAGAAGATGATGTTGATCACGTAGCACTGTGGATCGGTACCCGGATCGGCACCAACCCGCTGGCATCCAGCGAAGGGGCGAGCATCCCTTGTCTGTTGGATTTGACCATACTGGTGCCACGTAGTGCCAACAGTACCTTCGTTGATTTGGCGGGTAGTGGTCGGTTACGGATCGACCACATCCAAACTGTCGCGACAGGGACAGTGATCCAGGCCAATTTCACGGGCAGTGTCGTTTTGCAAGGGTTGTTCGGCGGGCAGAGTGGTACACGTAAAGTGGTGCCGATCAATGCGCCGGTAGTGATCGGGGCACGGGATGCCGAGACCGATAGCTTGGTCGTCAATATTGATCTGCGTAATTCGGCTGGCAATGGCGAGAGCCTGCTGGACATTGATACATTGCAGCTGTTTGTGGCGCTACGTCCCAATCCACTACAGGCCCGAGCATTGATGGTATTGACGGGTGGCCAAAAGAACAAGAAAGGATCGATCCGCTTCAACCTGAGCCTGGATGCGAATGGTGAGGTGCTGAAAACCGGCAATCCGCTACGTGCGGCTTCCGAGGCCGCTATCCAAGTGCTGGCTACCCGGGAGAACACACCCAATTTTGCTGCCGATGCACTGGCAGACCTGTTTGGCACACGTCCCGCCGGTAGTGATGTGCTGACCATCCTGGCACGTAAGGATTGGGTCTTGTTCCACCGTCGGCGCACCCGGCAATGTGGGTTGGATCGCGCACCCACACCGGTGGATCAACGGCGTTACCAACTCTTCCACCTTAAGATCGATACGGAAGCCAATCTGCAAGCTGCGCGCGCAGCGGTGCTGACTGCCGATGCCGCAGCCATCACCAGCTTGGGCTTTGCACAGATCAGCATCGTAACCTTCGACGGTGGGCGTTCCACCATCGCCACTCCCGCAGCCGATCTCTTGCGCGATTGGCAGCAAGCCAATCCGGGCCCTGCGTTACGATTTGGCGCAATCGGCTCGCAAGGTGCGGCGTTGTCAGAAGGTGAAGCCTTGGCCCGGGCACGGTTGGTGGCGCTGGAGCTGCAATTGGCCGGTACTCAGAAAACGGCTGTTGACAATGTGTTGCTGCCCATCCTGCCACCATTGGGGCTGTCAGGGCTGGACGGCGGGGTGTTCCTGGTGACGCTGGCTGCGTCGGTGATCTGCCATGAAGTCTATCGTCTCCCATCTGTTGAGGTCTTGCAACGCTTCAATGAAACCGTGAAAACGGCAGGGCTGGCCAAGGCGCTCAGTCAAATCCCGCTCAGCTCGATTGCACATGCTGAATTCCAGCCGGATGGCAAATCGCTGACTCCAACAGCAGAAGTGGCGCTTAAAAAGGCTTGGGGCGGTAGCCCGGCGGTGTTCGATGCGCAGGTCTTTACTGTCGGTGAGGATGCGGAAGTCAAGGTGCAAGCAGGTAATATCAGTCGTCTGCTGGGTGGCAATCCATCAGATGTGCGGGCCAATCTGAGTGGTGATGTTGCCTCTTTGACGTCCTGCCGGGCATTGACCATTCTCACGCCTCGTTCCGAGGTGCGGCCTGGTTTGATGGTGCTCGCTCCATGGGACGATCGCTTCGATCTCAACGTCAATACCCCGTTCTGGCAGCATGAGTGGCGGGGTGCGCAGCCAGTGGATATGTTGCGGCTGGAGGAGAGCATCCGTGAGGCTGTGCCCAACGATGTACTCTCACTGGCAGTTGCAGCGGTGGGTGGCAGCCCAGCCGCATTGGCAGATCACGTGCTGGATACGGTCAAGGCAGCATTGGCCCGGCTGGGCTTTGCACGGCAGGTGCAATTCATGCGTACCTACTCATTGCAAACAAAAGAGGTCGATAGGCTGAAGGATCTGGGTCGTGATCCGGCCCAATATCAGTCCATCATCTTCTTCACCGCCAACCCATTGAATTGACGTGATGGCACGCGCTGCTACCACCGCCAAAGCTCAGGCGCCAGCCTCCAAGCCGGCGCCACGGGTGCAGCGTGCCTGCCAGCCTTGCAACAACAAGGAGGGAGGGATTTCTCCCAATCAAACCTGGCGCGCATTTGCCATGCCAAGCCAGGTGCAGAGAGCGGTGGTGGATGCACCGGACACCGTTTATGAAAAGGAAGCCGACCAAGTGGCGGAGCATGTGGTCGCCCGCCTGGGCGGGCAGGCCACTGGTGCCCGGCCAAGCATCACGCCGGTGGATGACACGACCGTGCAGCGGAAGTGTGCCGCTTGCGAGGCGGAGGACAAAGTCGCGCAGCGCAAAGGCAAGGCCGGCCCAGTGACGACCCAGGCCGTTGACCTGGCACCGGCTGGTGGCGAGCCGCTTCCAGCCAATACCCGGCAGCAGATGGAAGGCGCTTTTGGTGAATCGTTCCAAGACGTGCGCATCCATCAAGATGCCAGTGCGGACCAGCGTGCCAGCCAGCTCGACGCCCGAGCCTACACAGTCGGCAACCACATTCACTTCGCTGCCGGGCAATATCAACCGGGTACGCAGCAAGGCCAGCACCTGCTGGCGCACGAGCTGACCCATGTGGTGCAACAAGGTGGGGTGGCGCGTCGTGCCCAGGCCAAGTGTGCAGCATGTGAAGCCGAAGAGCGTGACGCGGCGGCAGGTGTCAGGGTGCAGCGTGATGTCTGGGACTACGTGCCGTCCCCCCCCAGCTTTGATGAGATTGTCGAGGCCGGTTCGCAGGCCATCGATGCTGGGGTCGGGTTGGCTCAGGATGTAGGCGAGGGCTTGGCGGAAGGCGCACAAGCTGTCGGTGAGGGCCTGGTGGCCGGGGCGGAAGCCGTTGGCGAGGGCTTGGCCGCCGGGGCGGATGCAGTCGCTGAAGGGGTGGAGGCTGGCGTGGAATTCATTGGTGGCATTGCCAAGGAATTCTGGGATATCGCCAATGCCTATGTTGCTGCACTGGGCGGGGGCAGCATCAGTATCGTTGGCACTACCCTGGTGGTATCGATCCCTGGCCCGGTGCCAGTTTGCCCCACCTTTGCCGTGCAGTTTTCCCTGCCGGGCATGTCAGCCAGCCTCCCGATTGCCTTTGGTGCGGTGCCGATCGCAGGGCCGGTTTCGGCATATGGATTGGTCGAAGCCTTTGCCAGTTTGACGCCGGAGTTGTCCGGCCAGCTGGGGCCATGCTCGGTCAGCGGGGTGAGTATCACGATCGATCCGTTTGGGCCCAGTTTCTCTGCCAGTGGCTCGTTTGCAGCGACAGCTGCGCTGGGGTTGGGCGCCGCGTTGGATGTCGGTCTGCATGGTGAGGTCGGCCTGCTGATTGTCTGGCCAGACCCGCCCTTTGCTTTGCTGATTCCAATTGTTGGGCTGGAAGGGGGCTTGGAAGGCTTCGCACGAGGCATCATCGCCAGTCGCATCCGGGCGAGTGGCGGCATGAGCTATGCGGGTGGCACCTTCAGTCTGGCGGTTTCTGAGCGTCAGACGTTGGGCCTGGCTGCAGATCTCGGTGTGGCGGGGTTTGGTGAGCTACAGTTCCTGGGGCAGAACCTGTGCCGCTTGTACTGGCCGTTACTGGCCTGGCACGACGATACCGCCATCGACAGTGGTTTTGATCTGGCGCTCAGCATCAGTCGGCGCGGTGCCTCTGCATCGCTGGCACTGCTGCCCCCGACCCTCAACCCGATCGGCTTTGACGATCTGGGCATCATGATCCCCCGCGACTTGTTCACAGATGATTGTCCGCTCTGTGGTTTGCTCTATCGAGCCGGGCTCATGCCATCGCAACTGGGCGGCAGCTGGCACTCAGGTAGCCCTGGGCGACCTCACTCTGGCCCTTTACTGGTGTATCCGAATGATCCGGCCATCCGTAGTGGTGCCAAGTGTAGAGGGGCCTGCGGGCCCGACTGCAAGACCTGCGATCCACCGGATGACCCGACCGATCACGCACGCACCGCCTGTGTCGAAACCGAGGGAGAACGAGGCCCAAGCCATTACTTCTGGGTCTATCCCAACTTCCATCATTGCAATACCCACGAAGGGTGTCGTCAGCACGATGCCTGCTATGACTGGAGCGCACGCTTTGGTGAAACCGGGCCTTTTGGCATCCTGGGGCCAGTGCATCGATTGTGCGATCTGGAAGCGATCTGCAACTATGGTGTGCCACAGGCGGTCGGGTGGATCTTCGGCAAGCCTCCCTACGATGGCGGCATGGATTTCTCTGATGAGCCTTACCAGACGGGTGAATGTCCTGGACACTGCCCGGAAGAGCAGAGTGCAGAATCGGAAGTCGAACCAGTTCTGTGCCTGGACGATATGGTGATTTTCGAGGCTTATCCATTGATCGAAGAGGAGTTCAGAGAAGCGACTGACTATGTGAAATTGTTTGAAGTCCCGGTCGAAGTCCCCTATATCCCTGTACCGGTTCTGGTTAGCCTTTGGGCAAATGCTGGTTTGATTGCCCAAATCAGTGCAGAGCTGGGCCCATTGACACTGAAGAACATGTGCCTGAACGTTGACCCGGTGACCGGTGCGCACACGGGTACAGCATCGCTGGAGCTGGCCAATCGGCTGGAAGCCAGCCTGGAAATATTTGGGGACCTTGAATTGCAAGCAGGCTGGGGTTGCCTGTTGGGTTATATCGATACCACAGTGGTATCCGGCAACCTGGATCTATCCGTCTTTGGCGCTGCAGTGGCGGAGGCGCCCTTGGTGGCGAATGCGCAGGTGGAGTGCCAGCAGGGCAAGATCGTCTTGACGACTGATGTAACGCTGGAGCCTTGTTTGGCATTACGTCTGTCGATATTTGCCGCGATCCGCGCCATGCTGTTCCATCGCTTTGAGTTGTTCTCCCGGCGCTGGGAGCTGGGGCGTTGGGACTGGGGTGACTGCTGGTCTTGGGAGTTGTTCTCGTCCAGCAACGAGCTGGGTGACTGGGATTTTGATTTGTCACCGTTTGATATCGATATGGTGGAGTTGTTGCAAAGCATGCTGAGTGACGACAATTCCACCACCCCCCACCGAGGCCGCACGCCGACCATGCCTGCCGACCCGGCCAGGCGCGCTGGCATTGCCAACCCTTGTCGTGGTGGTAATGGCGGCGGTGGCGATTTGCCCCCGGCACCGCCAACAGGCTCAGTGCCGACGGGGCTGACCTCCAGCGATCCTATCGAAATGACGTGGTTCAAGCCGAAATCCGAGTATCCGCAGACATGCGCCCTTGCAGTGCAGGAGGGCGGCAATTGCAGCAGTGATAGCGACTGCACCGCACCGACCCCACGCTGCACGACCCTGCGGATCGGCAGCTCGGACCGGCAGCGGTGTACACAGCTTTCCAATTACCCGCTGGATGTACCGACCAATCTGCCCGCGCTGACAGGGCGAAATCAGCCGATCAATATCGGTGTCAGTTACTATCCAGGTATGAATGATGTGATCGAGCTTGACCCGACCCCTCGGAGCGGGAGCGCCCAGGCCGGTTTCAACCGCCGGTTTGCCAGGCACGGCTATAACCTCAGAACGCATGATGAAGAGCCGGATCATGTGTTGGATCTCGACTGGCATGGCAATGACAATCACACCAATCTATGGCCGCTCGACAGCACCTTGAATCAAGCTGCGGGTAGGCAGCAGAACCTGAACCAGCGGATCACCTTCAGCGAAGGGCCAAGTGGGCCGGTGCATACCAATATGACTTTGCGTACCTTCAAACAGCAGGGGTTTCACCAGCGCAACCCGCCACACAAGTTTTTCCGTATCACACAGATAACCCGGCCTTGAATGCCAAGCATTCGGCCAGACAGCGGCAGAGATACAGCCAACGCTGCATTTGCCTCTGTAGGTCAATTGTCAACCTACAGAGTACATGTATCAACCCGCTCAGCTGCCTGATTGAGGCATTGATCAGCCATAGCGATGCTGCCGCATCCATTTGGTCATGATCCATTTTTCACCTGCCAGCACGGGTGCGCCGCCATGCAGGGTCATCGGATCGACTTGGCCTCGATCATTGAAATACCGGAAGTAGGCAGCACTTCCTTTTTGTGGTGCGACAGACATGCCCGCATCCGGGAAGATAGTTTCACCGCCGGCCTCTACATCATTCAGATACATCACCAGCGTGCTGACCCGTTGCCCACCATTTGCCAGGTGTGGTGCGCTGCCCGACTCATTGGGCGGGAAATAGTCGAAATGAGGGCGGTACTCGCCACCGATGCCATAGCGTAAAATTTGAAAGCCTTCACCGTTTTCCATGGGCCAGTTCATCAGCCGGGCAATGCGGCGATCCAGCTTGGCGATGAAATCATCTTCACAGCGATTGAAGAAGGTTCCCTCACTGGTTCGTCGTTCGATGATGTCTTCCTTGCCAGTCAGCGGGTTGACTGTCGTCGAGCGTTTCAATTTATGGGTGGAACGCCGAATGATTTCATCGCATTCCTCATGCGATAACACATCACCAAATACCACCACCTGCGGGCGCTCACAGCGCATCAGCACCTTGACTTCACGGTCACCGACATCGATGCGGTTGCCGGGGGCGATCGGCATCGTGTCATAGTGGTAATTACCCTTGGCTACAGCCTTGGGTTGCTCGACGACCGCTGGTGCCTGTTGAATAACCACGGGCGCTTGGACAACTGGGCCAACCTGCTTGGGCTGCAACAATTGAAGCACCACGGTGCTGGCGCTGGCTTGGTCGAAACCCGCACCCATCATGGCTTGGATCATCGATTCCGGTGAGCAGCCTCGATTGATGTTTTCATTCAGCCAGGCTTGCCAGGCGGTATCCAGTTGCGGCATGGAATGCTCCTTGTCAGATTGGGGTAGAGTGGACAAATGCCAAATGAATATCATAACCCAGATCAGATCACTCTGGAGGTGATTGTCTGGGTATAGGTCATGAAACTGTGCCAACAGCGTCTGAGTATGCAGGATTTCCAGGGTTGAAGGCAGCCGGTATCAAAATCCATGATGGATGGTGCGCTGGTATCTGGGTACCGAGATTGCATCAGTGCTCAGGCACCTGCCTCGCCAACACGATTTCCCCCCTGTTTCCAATTATGGTGTAATTGGGGGCTGTTCCATATCGTCAAGACCTCGATTCAATAAGCCTGAAAGCACAGTTTGTATAAGCCCAAGCCGTGCCAACAGGGTCAAGCCGCATCGCTATCCGTCACGCCAATATGCTATCTCTCAACCCGCAACCAGATGACCGCCCTGGGCTGGACAAACGATCCCCAGCTCGAACCATGCTGTATTTGTTTGACCTGCTCGGCTGCGCCATTTTCGCGTTCAGTGGTGCGCTGGCGGCGGGCCGGGCAAAGCTTGACTGGCTGGGGGTGATGATCATTGCGACCATTACTGCCATTGGGGGTGGCACGGTCCGCGATCTGCTGATGAATCGCCATCCGATATTCTGGATGCAAGACCCGTGCTATCTATATCTGACCTGCCTGACTGGCTTGGCCACCATTGCGTATGTCCAGTATCTGCCTATTCCCTACCATGTCTTGTTGGTGGCGGATGCCCTGGGCCTTGCACTGTTTGCGATCTATGGCGCACAGCTTGCTGCCGCAGCAGGGCATAGAGGCATTATTGTGATCGTGATGGGGACAATGACCGGTACGGCAGGCGGCGTGATCCGCGACATTCTCAGCAATCAAATCCCATTGATTCTGCGTAAAGATATCTATGCCTCAGCCGCCATTGTCGGCATCGGTATCTACCTGTTGTTGAAAAAACTGAAATGGCGTGAATCCTGGGCGTTTGTGGCAGGATTCATCGCGGTGGTCAGCTTACGGCTGCTGGCATTGACACTGAACTGGCAGCTACCGGTTTTCAACTTGCGCTGAGTGCAATGGCTCCCCGCCACTCAATCAGATGATCTGAAAATGACAAACCCGGATGCCGTCAAAGCGGTCATCCGGGTTTTGAACCATCGACGAGAAGGCGATCTTGCGAACAGGCAACCGTTCAGCCCATGCCCTCAGCGTGGAGAATGGTCGCCTGGATCGATCAAGCCAGCTCACCCCACAGATCATGTTCATCAGCATGGGTGATGGTGACCTGCACAATGTCACCGACTTTGACCTGAATGTCGGGATCGTTCAAATAGACCAAGCCATCGATCTCTGGGGCATCTGCCTGGCTGCGGCCAATCGCGCCTTCCTCATCCACCTCGTCGATCAACACTGGCAGGGTACGCCCGATCTTGCGTGCCAAGCGCTCCGCCGAGATGCGCGCCTGTACTTCCATGAAGCGTGCCTTACGATCTTCCGCCACATCTTCAGGCACATGATCGGGCAAAGCATTTGCTGTCGCGCCTTCAACCGGCGAGTAGGTGAAACAGCCGACACGGTCGAGTTGTGCTTCTTCGATAAAGGTCAGCAACTCCTGAAAATCTTCTTCTGTCTCACCAGGGAAGCCGACGATGAACGTGCTGCGGATGGTGAGGTCTGGGCAGATCTCCCGCCATTTCTTGATGCGTGCCAAGACGTTATCTGCATTGGCCGGGCGCTTCATGGCTTTGAGCACCTTCTGGCTGGCATGCTGGAAAGGAATATCCAGATACGGCAGGATCTTGCCCTCTGCCATCAATGGGATGACCTCATCCACGTGCGGGTAGGGGTACACATAATGTAAACGAACCCAGATGCCCATCTCCCCCAGTGCCTGGCACAACTCGGTCATCCGCGTCTTGACCGGGCGGCCATTGTGGAAGCCCGTCTTGTATTTGACATCGACACCATAGGCCGATGTGTCTTGCGAAATGACCAGCAATTCCTTCACGCCCGCTTTGGCCAGATTCTCCGCCTCACGCAGCACTTCGTGGATCGGTCGGCTGACCAGATCTCCCCGCATGGACGGGATGATGCAGAAGGTACAGCGATGATTGCAACCTTCAGAAATCTTGAGGTAGGCATAGTGGGTCGGGGTCAGCTTGACGCCTTGTGGTGGAACCAGATCCACAAATGGATCGTGTGGCTTCGGCAGATGCGTGTGCACATGCTGCAATACTTCATTGGTGGCATGGGGGCCGGTGATTGCCAGCACCTTGGGGTGTGTCTGTTGGACAATGTCACCTTTGGCTCCCAGACAGCCAGTGACAATCACCTTGCCATTTTCGGCCAGCGCCTCGCCAATGGCGTCGAGCGACTCCTGAACTGCCGAGTCGATGAACCCGCAGGTGTTCACCACAACCAGATCTGCATCCTGGTAACTCCCTGAAATTTCATATCCTTCAGCACGTAGCTGGGTCAGGATCTGTTCGGAATCCACCAATGCTTTTGGACAACCCAGCGATACGAATCCGATACTATGTGGCTTATTCATACTAGAAATTCTGTTTAGCAAAAACCTTCATTATACAGCTACTTACACGTCCGCCTCAAACAGGAAATCATTGCAGGCAAACATCTGAAAAGCATCGGTTTGCATAGGTGGTGGTGCTGGCCGATCCATTATCGGGCTTGAGAAAAGCCTGGCCTGAGAGGCAGATTGTGGATAATGTGAGGTTTCCGCTTGTTCCCATCACAATGTCGCATTGTTTCAACAAAACCCAGCCCCTTGGCCTTGTAGCCTGATTTATGAAAATCGACCTGATCCGCACCGAACTCTCCGCATTACCGATCATCCGTAACCTGTATCAATTCTATGCCTATGATTCATCAGACTGGGAAGGGTCTGATGTCGAAGAAAATGGCCAGTTTTATCTCGATGGTGACTATCTGCGCCGCTATTGGGATGAGCCGGGCTGGAGCGCCAATCTGATCAAGGTGAATGATGAAATTGCCGGTTTCTTGTTGATTGAGCATGATTCACTGCCCGATCTGCCATTTCCGGAGTTTGCCGACCTGTTCCTGCTGAAGCGCTTTCGACGCATGGGAATCGGCCAGCAGATTGTCGAGGGCGTGATGCTGGCCACTGCACACCCCTGGATTGTGATGAGTTATGAGGCAGATGAGACATCGCAAGCGTTCTGGCAAAGCATATTCGAGCGCCTGCCTTTTCACTCCGTGCGCACCTATCTCGACCCGATTCAGCCAGATCTGCGGATCTTTATCATCAACGAGCCCCAATGAGGCATGGCTGGCATTGAAACAGCCCTGACACATCGCCAGGGCTGGTCAAATCAACCGTTTTTCTTTGTGCTATCCGGCGCTGGCTGAGGCGCTTCCTCACTGGTCGGGTAGCCAGGGAAGCCAAATCCGCTGAACAGATTTCGCGCACGATCCTGCAATTGCTGTTGCATATCGACAAACATATTGGTGGACTGCTCAAGATATGTGGTCAACATACCTTGCATGGCCGGTGCCTGGAACTTCAGGAAATCGCTCCAGACATTGTTGTTGAGCATCGGGTTGTCGCCATAGACGGCCTTCGTCTGCTCCTGTAGTCGCTCCTGCATCTGGGTGAAGATCTGCAGGTTCTTTTCCAGATAATTCCCCATCAACCCCTGCATGGCGTGCCCATAGAAGCGGATGATCTGTGTCAGTACATCGTAGGTGAACATCGGCACACCGCCGGATTCCTCCTCCAAGATGATCTGTAGCAAGACACTGCGGGTGATGTCATCGTGGGTTTTGGCATCGACGATCTGGATCTTGATGTTTTCAAGAACCAATTTCTTTACATCCTCAAGGGTGATGTAACAGCTGGTGGCCGTGTCGTACAGACGTCGATTTGGATATTTCTTGATCACCCTTTTCTCTTCGCTCATTACCTTCTCCATCATCTTGTCGTTGTGTTGGCGGCGCACGCCAGAAAGTCAAAAGAGCAAATGCCGGACACCATCTGTGATATGGGCTCGATACCGTCCGATCAAGTCTATTGTATCAGCTCATCTGCATCGCACCAGAGGCGCCGCGTGGTGTTTGATGCGTTGCAACAAATTCATTTGACAGCAGAAAAACCGACTAGTACTATGACTCTAAATTTGTGCAAGGCACAAAATATAACAAAAGGGCACGTCGCTGACGATAAAGTTTTGGTGCCGGACGATATCAGCCCAACCGACCAGCATGAACAGAGTAGTTCCGTATTGGACGTTTTTGTTTATGAACCCGAATATTGTCGAAGGAGTTGAACATGTTTAAGACCCCAGATCACTTCAGTGAATTTGCCAGCGGCCAGATTGAAACTTTCCTGCGGTTGGCTCAACTTTCCCTGGAAAGCAATGAGCGTATCAGCAAGCTCAATCTGGACACCACCAAGCAATCCCTTGAGCAGTTTGCCAGCAATGCCAAGTCTTTGACATCTGTCAAAGACCTGCAAGAGGCCGTCACGCTGCGCAACAAGCTGATTGAAGCCGCATCTGAGCAGGTGCTGAGCTATAACCGCAGTGTATATGAAATCAATTCACAGGCCCTGAGCGAGCTGTCCAAGCTGATGGAAGAGCGCCTGACAGCCTTCAACAAGGACCTGGTTTCGGCCATCGACAAGACAGCCAAGTCTGCCCCTGCTGGCGCAGATGTTGCAGTCGCAGCATTGAAATCAACCGTAGCAGCGACTGCCGCTGCTGTGGACAGCATGACCAAAGCCGCCAAGCAAGTGGCCGATTTTGCGGATGCATCGGTCAAAGCAGCGACGACTGCAACAGTCGATGCGGTCAAGACCGCAACCAAAAAGGCTTCAGCTGCCTGATTCGGCAGGGCTGTCGTTTCAACAAAACACCCGGCCTCGCGCCGGGTATTTTGTTTTGGCCTTATTGGCAGTATTGGCAATAGGGTAGTGGGCCTGACTCTCCTAGAATGTGCGGTATTGACGATCACATCATAGAGACACATCATGCCAACACGCGACTGGGTCACCCGCGCCATCGCTTATATTGAAGCTGATTTCCACCGCTCCGCCGATACTCACCTGATCCCGGTCCGTTTGCCAGGTTTTCCTGGCATCGACTTCTACCTCAAGGATGAATCCAGCCACCCGACTGGCTCTTTGAAGCATCGCCTGGCCCGCTCACTCTTCTTATACGCTTTATGTAACGGTCGCCTGAATGAAAAGAGTACGGTCATCGAGGCATCGAGTGGCTCCACCGCTGTTTCAGAAGCCTATTTCGCAAGGCTATTGGGCCTGCCATTCATTGCGGTCATGCCAGCTACCACCTCTCCTGAAAAAATCGCAGCTATCGAATTTTATGGTGGCCGCTGCCATCTGGTGGATGATCCGACCCGGATCTATGCAGAATCGGATCGATTGGCGCTGGAAACAGGTGGCCACTTCATGGATCAATTCACCTATGCAGAGCGGGCTACCGACTGGCGCTCGAACAACAATATAGCCGAGTCGATTTTTCACCAAATGCAGCGCGAGCCACATCCAGTCCCAGCCTGGATCGTCACCAGCCCCGGCACGGGTGGGACTACAGCGACCATTGGTCGTTATGTACGTTACCAGCGCCACGCCACCCGCATACTGTGTGTCGATCCACAGCATTCAGTGTTCTTCGATTATTATGAAAGCCGCAATCCTGATGTCACATTGGATTGTGGCTCTGGCATTGAAGGGATTGGGCGGCCACGGGTCGAGGCCTCATTCATTCCCGATGTCATTGATGAGATGTTGAAGGTGCCAGATGCATTGTCACTGGCGGCGATGCATTACTTGGCTGCCTTGCTTGGCAGGCGGGTGGGCGGGTCAACCGGGACCAACCTGATTGGTGCACTGCATATTGCCCATCGTATGAAGCAAAGAGGCGAGGCGGGGTCGATCATCGGCATCCTGTGCGATGGCGGTGAGCGTTACGCCCACAGCTACTACAACGACAACTGGCTGGCCGCCCGAGGGCTCAATCTGTCACCCTTGATCGACCAGATCAAAGCCTGTGCGGAGCAAGGGCATGCATTGCCGACGCTGGCGGTTGCGAGCCGGTAACAAAATACCCCGGGATTTGAAGAGAATGTTTCGTTAATGAGACTGAGCCAACTCGCCGGTTTGAGCGCTGATAATAGATAGACTGGATCGGGGCCTCGATGGCTGTATGGTTGGCACCTCCAATTCTCTGAGGATACACCCTGAGTCAACAATCAACAGAGAGATCACCGCCAGCTTGGTATCAGAGATCCATGCACCGTGGTGGTGCGCGCGCGGTGGCTGAGGTTGAGACGAAATGGCGTTTGAGAAAGTAATCAAAAATAGAGCACCAATCAATCAGCTTGATCTGGTAGTCTGGGTAGCATCTTTTTCTGAATCCTAATTTGTTGTTTTTTTTAATTTCTTTCCTGATAAATTACACCATACTCTCTAATATGTTGATTTGATTTTCTAGAATTGACAGGGTTGGAACGTTGACATGATGAAAAGCACTATGCAAAAATTCTCTTTGCAAATCATTCCTGCAATTTTCTAAATCTGTAAATGCTCTCCTGCTATGAGGATAGATTGAATGAGAGGCTTAAGTCTCACGGATCTGGAGGTTGTGGGTTGGGTATCGGATGATACAGTCCATGCTACCGTTGTCGGTGTGGGCTTTGGACTGCTGGTATGGTGCTCATCGCTCTGGTATGGCACCCTTGCATAGGTTGCGAATCTATTCGAATTGGTTATTGAGAAATTAATACAGGCTGGACCAATGGAAAAGGTGCTTCCTGGGTAATGTTTTGGAATCTGTTTTTCAGATGCGCTTGCTTGAAAAACAAATTATTGCTCGTGGATTTAATTTATTCCAATCCACATTTTTAAAATGAATTGACGATTAAGGTGGGATGATGAGTAGTAAGCTTAGAGAGTTTGCCATGTTGTTTTCAATTTCCGGTTTGGCTTCAGTGTTTTGTCACCAAGTTGGGTTGGTAGAGCGTGGTGATATAGTTTGGCTGCTTGCTACATATTTTATATGTGGCTTGATCCATCCTTTTGCACGACGAGCAGCCCGACGAGCAGCCCGACAAGCAACCCTCCGTCAGTTGGCCAGCACCCAGAGGCGGGATCAGGCCTGCGAATAGAGTGGGGCTAGATCAGCAATCTATATCCTCAGGTAGTTCATCATATAATCTGGTCAGCTATGGCTGACTCTGTTGCTCAAATCCACCGACACCATGGCTTGGTAAGATAACACCCTGACTGAGCCCTCCTCAAAACGAATTCGAACCATCAGTTGGAAAGCCCACCGCCAATCCCTTATTCAGCACCGCTCAATGTCCATCTGGGCGGGCATAAGCTTGTCATGGCTGTATTTATAGCGATGTATTGACTCAGTAAAAATATATAGTAACCCACTAAAATTACACGGATCATAATTTATATAGAAGACCATGATGGGTATGGTATTTGAAAAAAATAATTGATAGATAGGTTATCCGTGCGTGGTGGTTGTGGTGTAAATCCGTTTGGAGAAAGTGAAAATTCGCCCCGCTCAGGGTTTATGCAAGAGGGACTTGGTGTGGTGAGAATAGCATCAGTCAGGTTTTGATGAGAAATGGCTACAAATTGTCAGATTTGAATTGAAGGGAATGTGTCGGTGATGAAGTATGTGTATGGTTTGCTATACCTTTTGATAGTTTTTGTTTCTGGAGAGATTACCCAGCAGATTGGTGTGTACTTCAATTCGAAATACGATCTTTTTCTGATGGGGGTGGTAATTTCGGCCAGCACTGTCAGTGCTTTATGGAAAAGAAGAAACAGAAACCTGATGCCAGCGTCACAAAAAAGCCTCTCAGATTGAGAGGCTTTTTTGTTGTGAAGGGTGGTGAGATCAGCGACGTTCAATCGCCAGTGCCACGCCCATGCCACCGCCGATGCACAGTGTTGCCAGACCTTTCTTGGCGTCACGGCGGATCATTTCGTGAATCAAGGTCACCAGAACACGGTTGCCAGATGCGCCTATCGGGTGGCCCAGTGCAATGGCGCCACCGTTGACATTGACACGGCTCATGTCCCACTTCAGCTCTTTTGATACGCCCAATGCTTGGGCAGCGAAGGCTTCGTTGGCTTCGATGAGGTCGATTTGGTCAAGGCTCCAGCCTGCGCGTGCCAGGGTGCGCTGGGTGGCGGGGACTGGCCCCATGCCCATGATGGAAGGCTCGACGCCTGCGGAAGCGTAGGCTTTGACATAGGCCAATGGCTTGAGGCCTAGCTCGGCGGCTTTCTTGGCGGACATCATGATTACAGCAGATGCGCCATCATTGATGCCTGATGCATTGCCTGCTGTGACGGTGCCTTCTTTGTTGAAAGCGGGTTTGAGCTTGGTTAGGCCCTCCATGGTGCTGCCGATTTTGATGTATTCGTCTTGATTGAATACGATCGGATCGCCTTTGCGCTGTGGAATCTCAATACCGATGATTTCATCTGCGAATTTGCCCGCTTTTTGCGCTGCCTCGGCTTTCTGCTGCGAGCCCAGGGCAAATTCGTCCTGCTCGGTGCGTGAGATGCCGTATTTGCTGGCGATGTTCTCAGCGGTGACGCCCATGTGGTATTGGTTGTATACGTCGGTCAGGCCGTCGTAGACCATGCTGTCCACCAGTGTGCCATTGCCCATGCGGATGCCGTTGCGGCTGTTGTTCAGCAGGTGCGGCGAGGCGGACATGTTCTCTTGACCGCCAGCGATGATGATATCGCTGTCACCCTGTGCAATGGCCTGGGCTGCAAGGTGGGTGGTCTTCAGGCCTGAGCCGCATACCTGGTTGATGGTGAGCCCTGGGATGTGAACCGGCAGCCCGGCTTTGATCAAGGCTTGACGGGCAGGGTTTTGGCCCAGTCCGGCTGTCAGCACATTGCCCATGATGACTTCGCAGACTTGATCGGGCGTGATGCCAGTTTTGTCGAGCAACGCCTTGATAACTTTTGCGCCCAGGTCGGGTGCGCTGATGCCCGCCAACGCACCACCAAACGAGCCAATCGCTGTACGGCCCGCTGCAACAATCACGACTTCATTCATGTCAGTCTCTCCAGATTGAGGTGACGTGCCCGCCAGAGGGCGGACACGCTTGGTTTTTGATAGGCAGGATGATACCGTGCCTCAAACTTTGACAGCACGTTCCTTCACATATCGACCAGGTGCTGGCTCGATGGGTTTGTACTGACGGTTGCCCAATGTCTTGGGTGAGGCCACCAATTTGCCGGACTGGGGGGCCAGCCATGCATCCCAATCGGCCCACCAGCTTCCTGGGCGAGACTCGGCACCTTCCAGCCAGGCATCGGCTGATTGATTCAGGTTGTCGTTGACCCAGTAGTTCCGCTTGCCCAGCTTGACTGGGTTGATCGACCCTGCGATATGACCAGACGCACCTAGCACATAGCGTACTGGCCCACCTAGCAGGGCATTGGTCAGATAGGCGGTTTTCCACGGCGCAATGTGATCTTCGCGAGCGGCGAAGTTGTAGACGGGGAGGGTCACCTGCTTCATGTCGATCTTGACGCCGCATAGCTCTGTCGTGCCGGGGGTTGCCAAGGCATTGTCGAGATACATGGTTCGCAAGAAGAAGGTGTGCATCGGCAATGGTAAGTTGGCCGAGTCATTGTTCCAATACAACAGATCAAAAGGCGGGGGCGTTTTGCCTTTCAGATAGTTATTGACGACGTAGTTCCAGACCAGATCGTTGGCGCGGAGAGATGAGAAGGTTCTGGCGATCTCCTTGCCACTGATTACGCCACCGTCAGCCAAGCGAGTCTCTCGGCTCCGAACCAATGCTTGGTCGATGAAATTGCTGATTTCACCTGGGTCGGTGTGATCGACCATCACAGTCATCAAGGTGGCAGACTCATACCAGTCGTGCCCACGTGCCTTTGCGATCGGTAGCGCAGTGGACAGCAACACGCCACCGATGCAGAAGCCCAGGACATTGATCTTTTCTGCCTTGCCGATTGACTGCACCACCTGCGTGGCCTGGAAAATACCTTTTTCCAGATAGTCTTCCCATGTCAGGTGTCCTTCGGCTGGGGTGATATTCTTCCAAGAGATCAGGAAGGTGTTGTACCCCTGTTCCACCATATAGCGGACAAACGAATTGTCAGGCTGTAGATCCATCAGGTAATACTTGTTGACGCACGGCGGGATGACGAGCAACGGGCGCTCATAGACCTTTGCCTGCGTCGGTGTGTATTGGATCAGCTGCAGCAGTTCGTTTTCGAACACCACTTCGCCCGGTGTGACGGCCAGATTTCTGCCCACCTCGAAGAGCGACTCATCCGTCATCGAGATGTGGCCCTTCTGGATGTCCTCGGCCAAGTTCTTCAGTCCATCCGCCAAGCTCTGGCCCTTGGTTTCAACTGCCAGCTTTAATACCTCTGGATTGGTTAGCGGAAAATTGGTCGGGCTCATGGCATCAATGTACTGCTTGGTGAAGAACAGTGCCTTGTCCTTCGCTTCCTCGTCCAACTCAGCGCCTTGCACCAGTTCGGTCAACCACTGGCCGGTCAGCAGATAATATTGTTTGATGTAATCGAAGAGTGGGTACTGTTCCCACTCGGGGGCATTGAAGCGTCGATCCTGATTGGCAGGCCTGATGATCGTCCGGCGTTCTTCGCCGCGATGGGCACCTAGCATGCCCATCCATAGATCCATCTGCTTCTGGTAAAACTCGCCTTGCTTTTCAACCAGATGCGAGGTGTTTTGCATCAGCCCTTGGATCAGATTGGGCATCAATTGCTCAGTTGATTCAGGCTGGGTTGCAGCAAGCGGTTTGAGGAGCTGCTCAAACCACTGCTTATTGGTTTCGGTAATGGTCTCGAACAGTTTGTCGAGCACCGCACCTTGATTTTCGACTGCCACGCGACGTCCCCTTCCAGATGATTGCTGCATTGCAACTTCAAACCTGCTGTATCCAGCCTGGGGTCATGGCAGTAGAAACCAATACCTGCACCGACACGACGCCAGCTGGTGGACCGCTACCTGTTGAATAGGTCAGATGACGATCTGACCGTATCCTGACATGGCAGTTTTACAAGAATCTTTTCGCACCTGCAACATCAGATTTCTACTGACAGGGGAAATCCGCACCCTACGACGTTCGGTTGGGTCTGAGGTGGAATGATCCGTTTTCGATAGGGTGATGATATCCAGATATATTCAAATTTTTCCTTATCGCGCCAGTGCTTGAGAATATGGAAAACTCATATGTCATATCATTGATTTATGTATTTGCTTGGTGTCAGTTGTATTGATGTTTTGAAATAATGCTTAACGAATATTTGAAATAAGAGATGTTGAATGCAATCGTTACCAAAACATTTCAAATTGATTATTCTAAACCTGCAAAAAAGACACTATGATCGTCCTTCTGAGCGTGTTGAGGGTGTGGCTCAATGTGCTCTCGATCCGATTGATCCATGCTGTCCATTGGCTGGCTCAATCTGGGGTATGACGGACAAGGCTTGATAAGACATATAAAAAATGTGTTGTATTTCAAGTGGCTACATTGATTGTCGCTGGGGTGCAATACCAAATGATGAGGAAAAAATATGCAACGTCGTGGATTCATGACCTCCCTGGCAGCAGGTGGCGCATTGGCATTGTTAGGGAAGGAAGCGGCAGCTGGGCAATACAAGCACCCAGGAAAAGCCACTCCGGATGCGGGCAAGTGGGCGCCCAATGCACTTCGTCGGGTCAATGAGATCATTGCAGAATTTGGCAGAGGTGGCAGGCGCCACCGTGCCAGCAAGCGACCCTATGTCGTGTTCGACTGGGACAACACCTCCATCATGCACGACACTGAAGAGGCGTTGCTGATGTATCAGATCAACAACCTCGCATTCAAGCTGACGCCCGACGAATTTGCAACAATCGTCAAGCAAGGGGTGCCACCAGGCCCATTTGCCGCTGATTATAAAAATGCCGATGGCCAAGTGGTCACATTGGAAGCCATCACCAGCGACCTGGTCGATGATTACAAAGAAATTCACCAACAGTATAAAGGCATGGCCGGACAGCAGAGCCTGGAAGCGGTGCAGGCCAGCGATGTATTCGTGGATTTCCGCGCCAAGCTCTACTTTCTGTACGAGGCCATCAACGATACCCATGGCCCGAATATTGGCTACCCCTGGGTGATTTATTTCTTTGCCAATCTGTCGGTGAAGGAAGTTTCTGCCATGGCAGAGGCCTCGAACGACCTTGGCCTGGGCGATGGTATTCGTAAGGTCAAGTACGTCAGCCCCAGCTCGCGTGCTGGGCAAGCTGGCGTCATCAGCACCGCCCACAGCCACGGCTTGCGCCTGACACCGGAGATCTCCAACCTGATGCATGTTTTGGAAGCCAATGACATTGACGTCTATGTCAGCACTGCATCATTGGAGGATGTCGTCCGGGTGTTTGCGACCCTTCCTAAATATGGCTATGCGCTGAAACCAGAACAGGTGTTGGGCTTACGTCTGGAAACCACTGCTGACGGGGTATTCAAAAACGCCTACAAAGCTGGTTGGCCACTGAACTGGGGGCCGGGCAAATCAGAAGTCATCAAGCGGGAGCTGGTTGCAAAAAAAGGTTATGGCCCGCTGATGGTCTTGGGCGACAGCGATGGTGACTATGACATGTTGCGCGATTTCCCCGATACGCAGCTGAGCGTGATCGTCAACCGCCTCAAGAAGGGCAAAATCGGTACCCTCTGCGCGCAGGCTGCTGAAACACTGGGCAGGCCTGGTGCACGCTTTGTGCTGCAAGGGCGAGATGAGCGTACTGGGCAGTGGATTCCAGAGGAGATGACGCTGAAGCTCGGTAAAACCGAGAAAAAACTACTTGCCTGATCAGGCTACCCCATAGCGATCATTGCGAGGTTCTGTTGACATCATTTCATGGCCTGTGCCGAATCGAGTTGGCGGCAATCCACCGGCAGCTCACCGGCATTGCCCGTCACTCAGCACGCGCCGAGGGGCCATGGCAACAGAACCTACGCTTTATGTCGTATGGTTTGGTTTTGCGGCATGAGCATCTCTCTCGGCTTCTTTTTGCAATGCAATAAGCATTGCGGCGTCTCCTGGATGTCGATATTCCTGCGCTCAAATACATTTTTCCATGCCAACATGCTAGTGTTTTGGCAGAATACGGCATTCCATACCTTTGAAATTCGGGTATAGCCGAATTGGCTTGGTCGTGTATAAAAATTCATCATATGAAGACGACAAGGGAATCGGCGTCCAACCATATCTGTCATTCTGAATGGTTGTGACATCGCAAAAGATGGCGCCAATATCGACTCAATGTTGGCGAAGGTGCCTCCAACAATTGCAGAAGTAGGGAGATGATTTCATGAAGTTATACCAAAAGACGTTGGCAACACTGATTGCGGGCTTGATGGCCAGTGGCTTGGCACAAGCAGAAGAGCTGACACTGGGATTGATCGCGCCCACAACCGTTCAGGAAACGACAGATAACTGGAAGCCCCTGGCGGTGGAGCTGGAAAAAGCACTTGGGATGAAGGTCAATCTGGTCGCCTCCACCAATTACAGCGATATTGTGCAGGGCATGAAGGACAACAAGATCCAGATCGCCTGGCTATCCAGCAAGGTAGCCATCGATGCTGTCAGCGTCGGTAATGCAACTGTCTTTGCACAAGTGGTCAAGGCTGACGGCTCGCTTGGCTATCGTTCGCTGATCATTACCCAGCAGAACAGCCCGATCAAGTCGCTGGAGGATCTGCTCGCCAACGGGAAAAAATATGCTTTTGGACATGGCGACCCCAAGTCCACCTCTGGTTATCTGATCCCCAGCTATTACGTGTTCTCACGTAACAACATCGATGCCAGCAAGCACTTCAAATCCATTGTCTACCAGAATCACCAAAAGAACTTCCTGGCCGTGGCCGAGGGCAAGCTCGATGCTTCGACCAACAACACCGAGGACATGGATACGTTCAAAACCGAGTTTGCGGACAAGTACAAAAACATCCGTATCCTGTGGGAATCTGATTTGATCCCCAATGATCCCATGCTTTTTCGAAATGATCTGCAATCCTCAACCAAAGCCAAAATCAAGCAATTCTTCTTCAGCTATGGCAAAGGTGGTGCAGAACAGCGCAAGGTACTGTTGAACATCCGTGACCTATCGGGTTTCAAATCATCCTCCAACTCACAACTGATGCGCATTGCAGACCTGCAGATGTTCCAGGAACATCAAAAGCTGATGCTAGACGAAAGTGTTCCGGCTACCGAAAAGACCGCCCGCTACGAAGAAATTTCGAAGAAATTCGGGCGGATCACCCGGATGTTGGAAGTCAAGGAAAAGAACTGATCTCAATACGCCGCGCAATCTAGCGCGGCTTTTTATCCATGCGCTATATCCTGATAATCGGCTGGCTCTATGTCGCCCTCATGTTTTCCATCGCCAGCAACAGCTGGGTGGATGGACTCCTCAAATTTCTCTTTCTGGGGGTCTTTATCACCGCTGTTTTGTTGTGGCTCGCCAACAGTTGGGCACGTCAAAAAAAGCGGGAGATGAAAGAAAATATCAATATGGATGAATAGGTTATTCCGTATTGATTGATGCGCGGCCAAGGGGCGATAAAAATAATTCTCATCGCATGGATGGGCGCATTTTTACATTCTGAAACACTTATGCTAGTCTGCTTGACAGCAGGGATCGAGAGCGAATCAACAGCAGTACCCGAAGTAGGTATTGCGGGCTGGCCAATGCACCCGCTGTATGCAGGGTGTAATGACATAATGAAGAACATATAGCCCACACTCACCTATCAAGTTACTGAGGTTGCTGACAAATCAATAATATTTATATCGCTGCATGCATGTGTAGAACGATATAGAACGGCGCGCACTCGGTCTCTCTCAAAAATTGCCGCAAGGCTGATCAGACACAGAATTCAGAGAGAGTGTGAGTATGCGACTGAAGCCCATCACCATGGCGCTCGCAACGGCAGGCGTTGTGAGCATCCTATCCCCAGTACATGCTGAAGAGCAGCCCAAAAAGACTGAGCGAATCGAAGTCACGGGTAGTCACATCAAGCGTATTTCCGCAGAAAGTGCTACCCCAATTCAAGTAGTCAAACGTGAGGAAATCGCCAAGACAGGCGCTACCAACGTCAAAGAGCTGCTTGATACCTTGTCCATGTCTACCAGTTCTAGCGATATGGCGGATATCGGTCGAAGTAATTCGTTCGCAACGGGTTCGTCTTCTGTTTCCTTCCGCAATATGGGCCAGCAATCGACATTGGTCTTGTTGAATTTCCGCCGCGTTGCGCCATATGCGCTGGCTGACTATGCGGATGTATTCACTAACCTGGATGCATTGCCTTTGGATGCCATTGAACGGGTGGAAGTCCTGAAGAGTGGCGCATCAGCCATTTATGGCTCTGACGCGGTGGCGGGCGTGATCAACATCATCACCCGTAAGGACTATCGCGGCCTTCAGATCAAAGCCGACCATAGTTGGTCGCATACCAGTGGCACCTTCAAATCCAACAATGCGAGCATTACTGGTGGCATGGGTGACTTGGCGGCAGATCGTTATAACGTTCTAGTCAACGCTGATTTCTACAAGCGCGATCCCGTGATGTGGAATGATGTGATGAAATATTCCAATAGAGAAGTGACCAAGAAATTCAGGAATTTTGGCTCGCCTTCATCCTATTCGTATCCTGGTAACGTTAATCTCAAAGCCCTGCCGGGGTGTGCAGAAAAGAATTCCGGCGGGCTGTGTATCTACAACCGCTATGAGCGCTTCCAGGCCGTGCCGGAATCTAAGCGTGCGAATTTCTTCGCGGCTGGTAAGCTGCAGCTGACTGACTCCTTGTTGAGCTTTACCGAACTGACCTACTCCAAAATCAAGACGGAGTATCTTAATGCATTCCAGGCTTACGGCCCAGCACTTCCACCTACTGACTGGGGTGATCCTGTCACCAGCAAGCCCAAGACATTTACCTATCGCGGGCTGCCTGTAGGGCATCCTCTCAATTCAACTAACAAGGAAGTTGGTTTCCACTATCGCTTTAAAGATGGCCCTGCGAATAGCAAGGTTGACAGTGATTCCTACCGCTTGGTGACTGGCCTCAAAGGTTCCTTCGGAGAGCAGGACTGGGAAACGGCGGTTGGTATCATGGGGGCGAAAACCGTCAATCGCGAGTACGGTAGTTTCAGCGAAAGTGGGTTCAAGAAAGTCATTGGTGACTATACACAGACAGTCCTGCCTGCAGATTTTTTCAACAAGCCCAATGGCTACCGAATGGCCCAGGAAAACTCCGCTGAAGTGTTAAGCGTGTTGTTCCCTGAGTATGGCTATAAGGGGGAAAACAAGCAAAGCTTCATCGATGGTAAGATTTCCGGGCCGATCGCAGAGCTCCCCACGGGTACGCTTGGTTACGCTGCGGGTTTCGATCTGCGTAAGGAAACCTTCACCATCACGCCGACAGAAAATACCAAAAATGGTGACGTTGTCGGTTTAGGGCAAACTGAAACCAATGCTTCACGCTCGCTTGGCGCGGTATTTGGTGAGCTGAGCATTCCGGTGATGAAAAATCTGGAGGCTCAGGTAGCGGGTCGTTTGGATAAAGCCAAAGGGTTCGATGCGCATTTCTCGCCGAAGGTCGGCTTCCGTTTTGAGCCCAGCAAGTCCATGCTGTTCCGAGGTACGTTTGAAACGGGCTTCAGAGCACCTAATCTGACTGAAAGCGCTCCATCAACCAAGATTGCATTTAACAACGGCCAGAGCGATCCGAAGCGTTGTCCGCAAGCGGAAAGGCTGTCGGAAGATTTGCAGGCACAAGCGAGTGCCTTGCCGACAAATGATCCTCGGATAGCATTTCTGCAGGCTCGTGCTGACACCGTCCGCCAAAATGAATGCTCGGCGGGTGTGGTCAGTATCGTGAAGAACAACCCTAATCTGAAGCCGGAAATCAGCAAGAGCTTCTCGCTGGGCATGGTTCTGGAGCCGATTGCGGGTATCAGCACTTCGGTTGATTACTGGAATATCCAGCGCAAGGATGAAATTGGTCTCCGCACGATAGCTGACTTGCTTGCCAATGAGGATACCTTAGAGCCTGGCATCATCAACCGGAATTCGTTGGCAAACGAAACCAATTTCACCCCGGCAGAGCTGGCTCAATATGGTGTAACAGTTGGTTCGCTGGCGAGCAGAAACCAAGCGTTTGAAAACCGAAACAAGACCAAGACCGATGGTATTGATTTCAACCTGAGAGGTAGTTTCTCCGCAGGGGCCGCCGGGAAAATCCAGCTGGATTGGAACACCACCTATCTCCATTCTTACTATGAGTGGAGCGCCAATAAGGGTGGATATGGTGACAACCTGTCTGGTCGCTATGGTTATTCGAAGTACAGCAGCGATCTGACCACTTCACTGGTTTCCAAAGGTGCCACCAATGGCTTGCGCTTCAATTTCAATAGTGGCACAACGCTCAAACGTGATTACAACGATACGCAATATACCGACGAAGCATGCGCTACACGTGGTTGGAATACCAGCGAATGCCGGATTGCCAGCTATATGACTGTGGATTACTTCCTTAACTACAGCGCCATCAAGAATCTGACCATCAACTTCAACGTCAGGAATGTGTTCAACCGCAAGCCGGAGCCTAACTTGCGCTGGATGGATGAAAAAGGTGGCATCATTCCGCAGGATATCAATGACGCCAGAGGCCGTATGTTGAAACTGGGTTTTGAATACAAGTTCCTGTAATTGGTCTGTTCTCCCATCCTTCGGGATGGGAACAAAAAACGGTACGCATATCAGCGTACCGTTTTTTTTTAAGCTATTTTCAGGCCAACCACACCAGACTGGCCATCCGACCTGTCTGGCCGTTTCGTCGATATGAGAAGAATCGGTCACGCTCCACTACGGTACAAAAATCACCACCGTAGACATGCTGAACCCCCAGACGATTGAGCCTGATCTTGGCGAGCTGATAGATGTCGGCCAGGTATTTGTCATCTGGGATGGCTGCAAAGGCCACAGCGGCATTGGGGTCGCTCTGGACAAAGGCTGCCTGAACTTCTGACCCCACCTCGAATGCATCAGGGCCGATGGCAGGACCGAGCCACGCCATCAGTGTTTCAGGATGTGCCTGCATCGCTGTGACGGTGGCTTCGATGACGCCATTGAGCAAGCCGCGCCAGCCCGCGTGTGCCGCGCCGACCACGGTACCGGCTTGGTCGCAGAGTAAGACTGGCAGGCAATCCGCCGTCATGACCACGCATACACTTCCTGCCTGTCTGGCCACGCTTGCATCAGCCGTGGGGGGCTGTGTGTGTTCCATATCGGCATGGGCCACGGTGGTGCCATGTACTTGCTGTAACCAACAAGGGTCACTTGGTAGTAGGGTGCGCAGCCGGAGCCGATTTTCCAGGACGGTATTGGGCAGGTCACCCACATGATCGCCTAGATTCATGCTCTGAAAAGGTGGGTTGCTTACCCCGCCGTGGCGGGTGGTTACCAGTGCTTTGACACGATCTGGTGCGGGCCAGTCTGGGATCAGGCAATCAGCCTTGGTAAATGGTTTCGACATCGTAATCGTCTTCATCCCAATCATCTTCAAACTCGCCGGCGATATCCTCCCGCAGGAAGTCGATCAATGCCTGTATATCAACCGGTACGGGCGAACGCCAGAGCATAGGTTTATTGGTTTCGGGGTGGATCAGCCCAAGCTTTCGTGCGTGCAGGGCTTGGCGGCCCAGGTGTTGGCAGGCTTCATAGATTTCAGGGGTCGAGCCGTGAGGGCGGGTGCCATAGATCGGATCAGCCGCCAGCGAATGCCCAATATGGGCCATATGCACACGGATCTGATGGGTACGGCCTGTTTCCAGGCGGCATTTCACCAAGCTATGCGCACGGTACCGCTCCAGTACGAAGTAGTGAGTAATGGCAGCTTTGCCCATACTGGTGACCGCCATCCGCGTACGGTCCTTGTTGTGGCGGCCAATGGGGGCATCCACTGTACCATCCTGCTTGATCAAGCCTTGCGCAACGGCAATGTACTCCCGCTTGACCGAGCGGCCTTGCAGTTGTTGCACAAGATTGAGCTGAGCCTGAATGGTCTTCGCGACCACCATCAGGCCGCTGGTCTCTTTGTCGAGACGATGCACAATACCTGCCCTCGGCACGGTCTTGAGGGTTGGGTAATGGTACAGCAAGCCATTCAGCAGGGTGCCTTCCCAGTTACCACTGCCAGGGTGCACTACCAGCCCGGCTGGTTTGTCGATGATCAGCAGGGCATCATCTTCATACAAAATGTCCAGCGGTATGTCTTCTGCGACAAACGCCAGTTCTTCGGGTAGCATCTGCGGCGCCATGCTGACCTGTTCGCCACCCCAGACCTTGGTCTTGGCGTCAGCAGATTGGCCGTCGAGCAGAATATGACCGGCTTTCAGCCAGTTTTGCAGTCGGCTGCGTGAATATTGCGGGAACATCTGTGCCAAAGCCTTATCGAAGCGGCTGCCGGCACAGTCCTCCGGTACCGTTGCGCTGACAGTGTCCGCGTCATCGGTATCGTTTCGGTTATAATCGTCGGGATTAATTTGGGAAGTCATCATGAAGCGTATTGTAGCTGCAAGCCGTATCGCACTGTTGAGTTTGACTTTGATTGCCGGTTGCGGTCTGCTGCCGGAACAGCAGGACGAGACGGCCAAATGGGGGCCTGACAAGATTTACAGCGAAGCGAAGGAAGCGCTGGATGGCGGCAATACACAACGCGCCATCACACTGTTCGAAAAGCTGGAAGCGCGTTACCCCTATGGCCGCTATGCCCAACAGGCGCAACTGGAAATCGCCTACGCCCATTATAAGGAAGGCGAGCCTGCTCTGGCCATTGCCGCATGTGATCGATTCATCAAAATGCATCCAACACACCCGAATGTGGACTACGCCTTCTACCTGAAAGGTGTCGTGAATTTCCTGCAGGATGATGGCTTGCTTTCCCGCATCAACCGTCAAGATATGACCGAACGCGACCCCAAATCCACACGCGAATCGTTTGATGCCTTCAAAGAGCTGGTTCAGCGCTTCCCAAGCAGCAAATACGCACCAGATGCGGTGGAGCGTATGGATAAGCTGGTCAATGCCCTGGCGCAACATGAGATTCATGTGGCGCGCTACTATTTGAATCGTAATGCACCATTGGCTGCAGTCAACCGGGCCAGTGATGTGCTGAAGAGCTTTCCCCAGACATCAGCGGTAGAGGATGCACTGGCCATCATGATGCAAGGTTATGAGGCGCTGGGGCAAGCCAAATTGCGAGACGACACCCGCCGCGTGCTTGAGAAGAATTACCCACAAAGTAAGTACCTGAGTGGTGGGGACGAGAAAAAATCTTTCTGGAAAATCTTTTGACGCATGGTTGTTGGAAGCCGGGCAGTGGTGCTTGGTTTGAAAAAGCCAATGTCATGAAGGGTTGGGCTTGAATCGATCATGCTGCCTTCCTTGAAGGTGCATGCAGTGATGTAGGCCCTTCAATGAAAAGGTTTTGGTGTCATACGCTGGTCATCTGATTGTCATTTTTCACTGAATGTTCTTGACTTATCCACGGCATGATCTAGAACCTATCAGACCGTGGTCATGTGCCTGAAGTCGATATTTGAATTTGATTAACTCACTGATTTTAAATTGATTAACGGGTCACGCGCTATCGGTGCAGTTGAGGTTTTTTAAAATTCCTATTGGTCAGCAGCAAAGTGATCGCTGGCTATTCACAAAGTTATCCACATCTTTGTGATTTTCACGAATAACATACATGTTGCTGAAGTATCGCCTGAGTCCCATCAGACCAAAGGGAGGGATGAACCCATGGCCGCAGAGCCAAAGACAGGCAGCAAACCGTATTCCGATGCTTGCGAGCGTAATCAAGGGCCTATTCTTGAGGTGTTGCAACGATTTCTCATCCAGCAGAGCGCGGTGTTGGAGATTGGCAGTGGAACGGGGCAGCACGCAATCCACATGGCTCGACACCTGCCATGGTTGACCTGGCAAACCAGTGATCTGTTTGATAGGCATGCGGGAATCCATTGCTGGATAGCCGAGAGTGGATTGCACAATGTCAAACCACCGTTATTGCTGGATGTTACCCAGCCGTGGCCCGCACTGGATATCGATCACATGTATACAGCCAATACCTTCCACATCATGCCCTGGTCAGCGGTTTGCGCAACCCTGGCGGGCATGGGCCGCCTGCTTTCTGCCGGTGGATACGGTTTCATCTACGGCCCATTCAACTATCAGGGGCGTTTCACCGCTGCCAGCAATGCGGAATTCGATGCTTGGCTCAAGGCCGAACGAGGTGCGCATTGTGGTATCCGTGACGCTGAGGCGGTCATTGAGCAGGCCAGCGTGGCTGGTCTTTCATTGGTTGAGGACAATGCCATGCCCGCAAACAACCATATGTTGGTATTCAAGCGGCTTTCACCTTGAACAGCTTGTGGTTAATCGTTACACTTGATTGCTGATCCTGGGCGATCTGCTTTGTCCCAAATCCATTGATATATGAGGGGGCGTTTAACCGGTTTGCCGCAGCTGCATCAATATCACGTACCCACCGCCAGATTTGCCAAGACTGGCCCATGCCGATGCATATGGCGTGTGAAGGGTGTGCACCAGATGTCTGTGCCGTGCGCCTGGTAGCGCTTCCCCACAATAACGAATACAACGCTCAATGACTGCAACTGTCCGCCCAAGCCAAAATAGGGCTTCCAAACCAATGGGTTTTGAATTCAAAAGCGAGCCATTCAGCTTGATCGTACTGCGTATCAAACAAGCCGACTGGGCAGTCTTACGTGATGAGCTGGATGCCAAGCTGGCAAAAACGCCCGGTTTTTTCGACCATGATCCGGTCGTCACTGATCTTGCAGCCATCAGCGAACAGACAGATTCGATTGATTTCAATGCGCTCCGGCTGTTGCTGGCCAGACACGGGGCGTGCACCGTGGCTGTGCGCAATGGCTCCATCACCCAGCAGGAAGCCGCACTCAAGGCTGGATTCGGCATATTGAGAAGCGGGCAGATCAGCGGTGAAGCCAAGGAAAGTGGCACCAACCCGCCCGAGCAGGTAGCTGCCGTCACCGCTGCGGTAGAGCCCGACCCACCGGCCCCGGCAGGCCATCGCATCATCAATAAACCAATTCGAACCGGGCAGCAATCCTATGCTCGCCAAGGTGATTTGATTGCAATGGATATGGTCAGTGCCGGCGGCGAGGTTTTGGCCGATGGCAATATCCATGTCTATGGGCCGTTACGAGGGCGTGCGCTGGCAGGGATCAAAGGCGACCGGACCGCACGCATCTTCACCCGCAGCCTGGAGGCCGAGCTGGTCTCGATTGCGGGCATCTATCGTACATTTGAACACGATTGGGCAAAGGAATATCACGGCAAGCCCGTCCAGATTTTTCTCGACGGCGACAAACTGATGATCTCGCCGTTATGAACCATTTTAAATTTTAAGCTTTGATTCAACTATTTAAGGAATGAACGTGGCCAAGATTGTTGTTGTCACTTCTGGCAAAGGCGGCGTCGGCAAAACTACTTCGAGTGCAAGCCTATCCTCTGGGCTCGCCTTGCAAGGTAAGAAGACAGCCGTCATCGATTTCGATGTTGGCCTGCGCAACCTGGATCTGATCATGGGCTGCGAGCGTCGTGTGGTATACGACCTGATCAACGTCATCAACAAAGAAGCGACCTTGAATCAAGCGCTGATCAAGGATAAACATTGTGACAATCTGTATGTTCTGCCGGCTTCGCAGACGCGTGACAAGGATGCATTGACGCGCGAAGGGGTGGAGGAGGTGTTGAACAACCTGATCAAAGACGGTTTTGAATACATCATCTGTGACTCGCCGGCAGGGATCGAAACAGGTGCTTTGATGGCACTGTATTTTGCAGATGAAGCGTTTATTGTGACCAACCCCGAGGTCAGCTCGGTGCGTGACTCTGACCGCATTCTTGGCATTCTGGATGCCAAGAGCCGCCGGGCGGAGAAGGGTGAGGCGCCGGTCAAGACCCATCTGTTGGTGACGCGCTACTCGCCCAAACGGGTTACCGAGGGCGAAATGTTATCGGTGGAGGATGTACAGGAGATTCTGCGGATACCCCTGATCGGTGTGATTCCGGAATCCGAGATTGTGTTGCAGGCATCCAATTCCGGTACCCCCGCCATCCATATGAATGGATCAGACGTGGCGGAGGCTTACAAAGACGTGGTGGCCCGTTTTCTGGGCGATGACCGTCCGATGCGGTTTGTGGATTACCAGAAGCCCGGCTTCCTCAAGCGCCTGTTCGGAGGGTGACTATGTCGTTTCTCAGTTATCTGTTGGGCCGCAAGCAGCCGTCTGCGCAAGTCGCCAAGGAACGGTTGCAGATCATCCTGGCTCACGAGCGCAGTGGCCGCACCGGTGCTGCTCCAGACTACCTGCCAGCCCTGAAGGAAGAGCTGATCGCGGTGATTTCCAAGTACATCAGCGTGGATAAGGATGACATCAAGGTGTCTCTTGAGAAGCAGGACAACTATGAAGTGTTGGAGCTGAATATCCTGCTGCCGGAAAACCGCCGCTAAGCCAGCCACTGTGCTACCCATCAAAGCCCCTGGCCTGTCCAGGGGCTTTTTTGTCAACCGCGCCGTCATCTGCCAAAGCGTGACCGGTAGAGAGCCAATAAATTTTTGCATCTTGGACTTGAATAGTTCAGATTTGCTGTCTATACCAATCTTTGTGGCTGCCGACCGTGTCGTGTCCGGTGATATTTATCAGCAGACAAACCTCTGATTTGCTTGGTTTGTTTTCTACCAGACAGCTGCATTCCCTTGATGACATCTACTTGACTTATCCACTGTTTGGTGAATTGTTGCCATCTGGCGTAACAAGCACGAAGCGGGCCAGTTCGTGTATTTTAAAATATTGATTTAAATAAGAATTTTATGATTCACGTATGATGGGCATAAAGCGCTTGACAAGTGCAACGGGGCTTACTCGGCCTGCATCTGCCAAGCTGTTCACAAAGTTATCCACAGCTTTCCTATGAAATTCACAGCATGCATGGTGGGGTTGCAACAACGTGGTGAAGATCGCAACATATTACTCATTCCGTATATAAAACATTGATTTTAAATGTTTTTCCTTGTTGGCGGGCCGTGATTGATCTATATCTAAACTACCCTTCCTGTTACCGGAGTCGCTCCCATGTCGCTTGCGCCTTCCTTGCAACAATACCTGAATCAGCACCGGGTCAATTTCAAGATCATTGAGCACCCGCGTGCCTGTACGGCGCGTGCTGCCGCGTGCATGGCGAGTGTCGAGCCACGGCGGCTGGCAAAGTGTGTGCTGCTATCAGATGGTGACCGGTATCTGGTCGCGGTGTTGCCCGCCGATCGGAAGGTAGCTATCAAACAGCTGTCAGAGCATTTGCAGCACGCTTACCGCATGGCGACTGAAGACGAAGTTGCCTACCTGTTCTACGACTGTGAGCCTGGCGCCATTCCGCCGTTTGGTCAGGCCTATGGCTTGCCCACCGTGGTGGACCCCAGCCTGCTGGAGGAGCCAGATGTCTATTTCGAATCTGGAGACCATTCTTCCTTGGTGCAGGTGGCGGGTGATCAATTCGCTCATCTGCTCGGCCCCGTGCCCCGCGCTGAGATCAGCATCAACCGTTATTGATCTGGCCGGTGCAGACAAAACAATGGCTGCCAAGGCAGCCATTGTTGTTTTGGGACGGCGCGCTGGGTTTAGCGTTCGTTTGGGTCCAGATAGAATGCGCCGGGCAGCAACGCGCCTGCCGTGGTGATCTCGACATCCTGCTTCAAATTGGTCAATACCACTTCCATGGCGGGGGTGCCCATTTCGATCATCACCTGACGGCATGCGCCGCAGGGTGCAATCGGGCCGTCAGTATCACCAATCACCGCGATGGTTTTGAAATCGCCAGGGCGGCAGCCTGCGGCAATAGCGCTGAACAGGGCAGTGCGCTCAGCACAGTTGCACAGGCCATAGGATGCATTCTCAACGTTGCAGCCGTGGAAGACCCGGCCATCATGTGTCAGCACAGCAGCCCCGACCAGGAAGCGTGAATACGGGGCGTAGGCTTTCTGGCGGGCTTGGGTGGCTTCTTGGATCAGTTGTTGTTGGTTCATGATGTTCTCAAAGTGGGTTGGCGGACAGATCGATCAGGCGATTTGAAAATGTCCGGTTTGGCTGCGCATCAGCATGGCATGGCCATCGGTGAACGGTGCAAGATCAAACCATTGGGCAATGCTTTGCCCGACATCGGCAAAGGTGTTGCGGATGCCCAGGCTGCCAGTGGGGATCTGCTTGCCATGAATCAAGACCGGCACATGTTCCCGAGTATGATCAGAGCCCGGCCAGGTTGGGTCGCAGCCATGGTCGGCAGACAGGATCAGCACATCGTCTTCGCGCAGGCTGGTTAGGCATGCGGGCAGGCGGCTGTCGAAATACTCCAGGCCGTTGGCATAGCCTGCCACATCCCGGCGGTGGCCATAGTTTTGGTCGAAATCGACGAAGTTGGTCATGATGATGCTGTGATCCGGTGTTTGTTGCATGGCGGCCAATGTGGCGTCCCACAGCGCGTCGAGACCAGTTGCTTTGATGGTTTGTGTGATGCCGACCTGGGCAAAGATGTCAGCGATCTTGCCAATGGAAACCACTTGGCCACCGGCCTCGGCCAGCTTCTGCAGCACTGTTGGCGCGGGTGGTGGCACGGCCAGATCGTGTCGGTTGCCTGTGCGCTTGAAGTGCTTGGCATCTTGCCCTACAAAGGGGCGGGCGATCACACGGCAGATGTTGTAGCGATCGACTTCTTCGCGGGCGATTTCACATAAGGCATAGAGGCGATCCAGGCCGAAGGTATCCTCATGGCAGGCGATCTGGAACACTGAATCCGCCGAGGTGTAGAAGATCGGCTTGCCGGTGGCCATGTGGGCCTCGCCCAGCTCCTCCAGAATAGTGGTGCCGGATGCGTGGCAGTTACCCAGATAACCGGGCAGACCCGCCCGCTTTACCAGGGCATCGAGCAGGGCGGGTGGAAAGGTGTCGGTGGGTTTGTCGAAATAACCCCAGTCCGACAGCACCGGCACCCCGGCCAGCTCCCAGTGCCCGGATGGGGTGTCTTTGCCGGATGACTGCTCGCGGGCTGCCGCATAGGCACCGATCAAGGCGGGGCTGGCAGACAGGCCAGCAGGTAACGCCCCGCTGGCTGCTTGGCAGGCCAAGCCGATTCCCAGCTGCTCCAGATGGGGAATCCGCAATGGGCCTTGGCGACCGACATCGGCTTTGCCTTCCGCACACCAGGCCGCGATGTGGCCCAAGGTATTGGCCCCCTGATCGCCAAAGCGATGGGCATCTGGCGTGGCGCCGATGCCTAGCGAATCCATGATCAGGAAAATGACGCGCATGGTGGGTTCCTAAAAAGTAAACGGGTGCCCGGCGATCAGGCTGCCGGGCGGTTTGGGCTGGTGGCCTGTTCAGCTGATTTCACGATACACCGGGGCGGGTAGGGCCGGTGCCGTTTCCGCAACTTGGTATGCAGCCAGCACTTCGTCCACGGCCAGTGCGGCGGACTGCGCGTCGCGGGCATGCACCAAGGCAATCGTCTGCCCGGCTTCGACTGCTTGCCCCAGCTCTGCCAGATCCGTCAAACCAACCGAATAGTCGATGCCATCTTCCGCGCGGTGTCGGCCACCACCCAGCCCGACGACCGCCAAACCCAACCCTCGGCAGTTGACACGATGGATGAAGCCTGTGGCAGGCGCTTTGACCGGTACGGTCACGGCGGCCTGTGCCAGGTGCCGATCCGGCGCTTCCAACAGGTCGCTCGGGCCGCCCAGATTGGCCACCATGCGTGCAAAACGTTCTGCTGCCTCTCCTGAATCCAACGCTTGTTGCAGCTTGGCATGCGCTTCGACGTTGTCTGTTGCCAGGCCGGTCATCACCAGCATCTTGGCGGACAGCGCCATGGTCACCTCATGCAGGCGGGCTGGGCGGTGCTTGCCGGTCAGGTAATCGATGGTGCAGCGGATTTCGATGGCGTTGCCCGCACATGGGGCCAGGGATTGGTTCATGTCGGTGAGCAGGGCGGCGGTCTTCATGCCAGCGCCGTTGCCCACGTTGACAATGCTTTCTGCCAGCTCGACAGATTTTTCGAAAGTAGGCATGAAGGCGCCCGAGCCTGCCTTGACATCCATCACCAGCGCATCCAGCCCGGCGGAGAGCTTCTTGGAGAGGATCGAGGCAGTGATCATGGCGACGGATTCGACGGTGGCGGTCACATCCCGCACTGCATAGACGCGCTTGTCCGCTGGCGCCAGTTGTGCGGTCTGGCCGATGATGACACAACCGATCTCCTTCACCAGCCGGCGGAAAGTGTCGGTGTCAGGTGCGGTGTTATAGCCTGGGATGGCGTCCAGCTTGTCGAGGGTGCCGCCGGTATGCCCCAGCCCGCGCCCGGAGATCATGGGCACAAAGCCACCGCATGCCGCCACCATTGGGCCTAGTAACAAGGAGGTCAGATCACCGACGCCACCGGTGGAGTGTTTGTCCACCACTGGGCCGGGGAGATTCAACGAACGCCATTCCAGCACTTGGCCGGAATCACGCATGGCTCGGGTCAGCGCTACGCGTTCCGGCACGGTCATATCGTTGAAAAACACCGCCATGGCCAATGCGGCGATCTGACTGTCGGTGACTTGCCCTGCCGTGATGCCCTGGACAAATGCCTGGATATCGGCATCGCTGAGAGCAAGACCATCACGCTTTTTACGAATGACTTCCTGTGGCAGAAACATACTGGCTCCTTGATTGAAACACCGATCGTGGGCGATTCAAACAAAAAACCTGCCACGACCGGGAAGTTGATTAATATTGGCCACCACCACTGGCCGCTGGCTGATGCCCCAGCGTATTCAGCAGGCTTCCAAGCAAGCTGGATGCGCCAAAACGGAAGGTGGCGGGGCTGACCCAGCCCAACCCCATGATGCGGTCGGCCAGGGCAAGGTAGGCCGCAGCATCCGCAGCGGAGCGCACGCCCCCTGCGGCTTTGAAGCCGACCGGCCTGCCACTGTCACGAATCACTTGCAGCATGATTTCTGCGGCGTCCAGCGTGGCGTTGACAGGTACCTTGCCGGTTGAGGTCTTGATGAAATGCGCCCCGGCCCCGATGGCAATCTCGCTGGCTTGACGAATCAATGCAGGTGCTTGCAGCTCACCGCTTTCGATGATCACCTTCAGCACCTTGTCGGCCATCACCGCCCGACATTGCTCAACCAGCTGACGACCGATCTCGGCATCGCCCGCCATCAGCGCACGGTATGGGAAGACCACATCGATTTCATCGGCACCAGCTGCAATCGCCGCCTGGGTTTCCGCAACTGCCTGTGCGATGTCGGTGCCCCCTGCTGGAAAGTTGGTCACCACGGCAACCGGTAGGTTCAATCCCTGCTCGGCCAAGCTGGCCTTGGTGGTGCCCAGAAAGCGCGGAAACACGCACAGGGCGGCTGGCGTGCCGACGGGTGTTTGGGCCGTGGCTACAAACCGACGGATGGATTCATCGGTGTCGCTGTCGTTCAGCGACGTCAGATCCATCAGATGCAGCGCCCGTAGCGCTGCTTCTGTCAATTGATTGGAGGTGAGTTCACTCATGATGGCCTCATTCGTCAGTGCATGGACAGGAACAGACCAGCAATGGTGGCGCTCATCAGGTTCGACAGGGTGCCAGCGGCAACGACACGCAGGCCATAACGGGCAACCTCAGAACGACGCTCAGGCGCGACCACGCTGAAACCACCGGTCAGAATGGCAATGGATGAGAAATTAGCAAAACCACACAGGGCAAACGACAGAATGCCCAATGTGCGAGGGTCCAGTGCCGTCAGACCGGCAGCGGTGACCTCTGCCGCATCTTTCAGATACGGCGACAAGCTCACATAGGCAACGAATTCGTTCAGAATCATCTTCTGGCCGATGAAGTTGCCGGCAATGGTGGCTTGCTCCCATGGCACTCCGATCAACCAGGCCAAGGGCGAGAACGCATAGCCCATCAGGCTTTCCAGATTGATGCCGGTAAAGCCGAGATACCCGGCAATGCCCCCTACGATGCCATTCAGCACGGCGATGAGGCCAATGAAGGCAATCAGCATGGCGCCGACATTGACAGCGATCTTCAAGCCGACGACCGCGCCTGAAGCGGCGGCTTCGATGGCGTTGGCAGGGCGGGTTTCGTCAAAGCTGACCTGATCGATCACCACTTGGCTGGGCTCGACCGAGGGGCAGATGATCTTGGCAAACAACAAGCCGCCCGGCACGGCCATGAACGACGCTGCAATCAGGTATTCCATCTTGACACCCAGCCCGGCGTAACCTGCCAGCACCGACCCGGCAACAGCCGCCATCCCGCTGGACATGACGGCAAACAGCTCCGGGCCATTCATCTGACGGACAAAAGGCTTCACCACGGCGGGCATTTCACTTTGCCCCAGGAAGATGGTGGTCACGGCGGAGAATGATTCGATCCGGCTGACGCCCAGCAATTTTTGGAACAGAACGCCCAGGCCGGTCACGATCCAGCGCATCACGCCCATGTAGTACAACACAGAGATGAAGGCGGTGACGAAGATGATCATCGGCAGCACGCGGAGCCCAAAGACAAAACCGTTGTTGCCAAAGACTTCAAACATCTTCTTATCCACCAGGCCGGCGAACAGGAAGGAAATACCGTGGTTACCGTATTCCAGCACGTGATTTACCGCGTTGGCGGCAGTTGCCAGCGCATCCTTGCCCATCGGCACGAACAGCACCAGGGCGCCAATGGCAAATTGCACAGCCAGGGCGGCAAAGACTACACGGGCGCGGATGGCCTTGCGGTTGTTTGAAATGGCGAAAGCGAGCAGCAACAAGACTGCAACGCCCACCAGACTACGGGCGATATCCATAATGAGAACGTCTCCTGGGGAATGTCAGTGGAGCATTGCCAATCGTCGATACCATACCACGTCCATGTGATTGGCGGCTTTGATCTCTGCCAATTTGCATGATGTCTGCATGGCATCGAAATGATGGATGTTATCGATCACAATGCTCTGTTTTCAAGGCGATCTGGGACAACAAGAATCTAACAATCGCTTGCTTTTGGCGGGGCGAAGTATACGCCTCATCGGCGCATTTGGGTGAATCGAGACGCAAACGTTTGCGCAAATGGGCAATCGGACACTGTTGCCCGTCCGCGCTGAGGAACAGCACGCTCGGATCTGCTTGATTCCATAAGCCAATACTGGCATGCCGCGCACACAATGCACCTGATGCGGGCGGTGTGATCACCCTCGCATCAGGTCATCGATGCGCGCTTTCAATGGGCCAGCAGGCTGCGATCCCAGTCGGGCTGGACCAGTGCATGTGTATAGCGCGTCTGGCGGCGCTGCCAGAACAGCGAGCCCGCCCAGCGTTGTTCTTCGCCATACCAGAAATCCAGATGCCGTTGGTATCGATTGGCGATATTGGTCAGCTCACGTTGATAGTCAGCCAGTGCAGTCGGGTCGCCTTGCAACATGCGATGGGTGGCGTTGGCGGCGGCCAGCCCGGTGTATAAAGCGTTGAACAGCCCCTGTGATGAGAGGGGGTTGAAACTGAGCGCCGCGTCACCCACTGCAAACCAACGTGGCCCGGCACCCGGGGTGAGGATGGCGGAATGTGCTGCTGTCAGTTTGATCTCATCTTGACTGGTGAAGCCGCTGCTTTTGAGAAGCGAGCCCACGGTCTCCAGGCGCATGGCCTGCTGCTTCAGCCAGCTGCTGGTGCGCATGGCCCGTGCAGCGGGCAGGTCGCTGTCTGTATGAAACGCCAATACCCGCTGTTGATCAGGCAGTGATGCGGTGTACCACCAGCCTGCGGCGGTGGATTCGATAAGGGACCGGGTGTCGGCTGTTGGGTGGGGGTCTCGCCCATACAGCCATCCACAGACCAGCTTGTCCTGTTTCTGCTGGCGAGCCCCCAGCTTACGCGCCAAGTTTGCAGAGCGGCCACTGGCATCGATCAAGATACGAGCCTGTGCCCGGCATGCCCCCGCTGCAGTATTGAGCTGGACTGTCCACCCATCCGGGTGGGCTGTGACACCTGTCATGATGCTGGTTGTCAACAATGCAGCCCCACGATCGAGCGCATGCTGTCGCAACCAGCGCTCGAATTTCGCGCGTTCCAGGTGCCAACCATGGCCGTTCGGTGTATGCAGGAAGCCTTGCTCAGTAGCGATGCCATTCCAGGCCGACCGGTTGCCATCACTCGGTGCATAGCCCTGGCACTGAAAATCCTCCCACAGACCCATATTGGCCAACAGGCGGGATGCTGCCGATGGCAGCGATTCGCCAATGCGTGGGGTGGGGGTGGCCAGACGCTCCACCATCAGCACATCACACGTGCCTGCCAGATTCAAAGCGGCAGTCGCCCCCGCTGGGCCGGCGCCCAGTATCAGAACATCGGTCCTCAGCATGATCTACCCCCAGTTCACACTTAAAGGACGTGCGTTGTTGGATTGGTTCCGATCGATGATCTCAAGTCGTGTTGCTGTCAACGGTGGCGTAATGAACATCGCCTGACTGGCGAAAAGCAGAGCGGGTGCTGTCCAGCACATGGCCGGTTGGCGAGATGCGTCAGGATGATCTGCTCTGGACTGGGGAGCACTGGGCCAAGCCTGGATGTAGTTGGCGAGGGTGATGTGTGGGAGGCTGCACCGGCGGCTTACAGCGCCGATCCGCCTGGCTAAGGTCATCTGCTGGGGGGTTCCGGCGGCGGAACGCAGACCAGTTTTGACAATCTGGGTATCACTGGGCAGGACGTGAGCAGTAGACATGACAACTCCTCCTTCCACAACGGTTGATTTTGGATTGCCTGGATTGCACTATCGACCATAGATGCATATTTATCCAGATTTAATTACCTGTTACGCCGATATAGGTAGGTATCCAGATCCATCCAATTCTCAGATGATGATGCCTACAAAGCCCAATCTGATCAGGTGTGGTGATGGCACCCAATGCGCAAAAAAACATAGCCCATTGCTGGGCTATGTCAATTCACATAAGTCTCAGCCGTCGCCCAAAACCTTGCAATACTGATCATGCAAGGTCTGGGACATGCGTTGCCTTAGCGATAGTAGCGCAGAGCGCCGCGGACGGCCTTTTCAGCATCCAGGAAGCCCCAGCCAGATTTGTTATCAAAGCTGTAGTCAAACCAAGGTGTCTGAGGATCATCCATATCGATGGTGGGCCCGAAACTCAGCGTAGTCTTGACCATATAGGCTGGCAGATTCATCCGGGACGCACTTTGCATCAATGCAACGATACCTGCTGCATGAGGAGCCGCAGCAGAGGTACCTTGGAAGTTGGGCTTCCCATCGCCATCACGATCAACACCGAAGAAGCTGGTGTTGGCGCGATGTGGAGACATGAAGTCTGGCTTACCAGTCTGATAAGGCCGCACTGGGTTGCCGTTGGCATCGCGGGTAAAGGCAAAGCCACCTACAGCTGACAGCTCCCAAGGACGTGGGCCTGTTGGCAGATTGATCTGATCATAGTTCACCGCGCCCACGGCCAGGATGTGTGGTGAGTTGGCATGGCCTAGGATGGTAGATTTGTTGAAGTGCCGACGATCCAGCTCGGCAGGTGTATTGCCTTGATCGTATACGAAAATCTTGAATTTGCCGGGCATGCCACCTTTGCCGTCAGCCCAGCGACCAAAGCCAAGGTAGAATGTCTGTGGCTTCCTTTCAGTCTCCGGCCATGATGGGAACAGGTTTTCCAGTGGATCGCCATTGATGTTGTTGCTGGTGCTTTGGTACACGACATTGCGGCCTTCCGGATCGGCGAACCAGAACATGTCCAGATCAGATGCGGAACCCTGGCGATTCAGGCTGGCAGAGGCAAAAGGCTCATCCCATTGCAGCATGATGGCAATCGACGAATCAGGGCGCAGTGTGACGGGAATGGTTGCAGCACCATTGCCCCAGTCATGCAGCTCCCATTTTCCCACCGACACCGGTGTGCCGTCGTCGCCCATTCTGAAGAGTTCAGACGCTTTGAGGGGGGTGTATACGCCTTCTGCGGAATTGTTGCTCTCGTTACCTGCAGAGGTGAGGGTGACGGCGTTGTACTGGCGCATGACATCACTGGCAGCACGGGAGATTGCGCCTTCTTGGAACCAGGGTGCGCCAAACCAGGTGACGTCATCAACAATCACAGTCGCGCCGGCTTTGGCCAGCTGGCGGATACCTTCGGCATGATCAGCTTCGTTGTCTGCAGAATAGAAGGCCAGGTTGGCACCGGGAGCGATGTCGTGCACGATTTCCAACATGGCGCGGCCTTCGTCGCTTTTGAATTTTGAGCTGCTTTCCTTGAGTACCTTCACCGGGGTCAAGTGACCATAAGGGTTGCCGACGCCAGGCAGTTCACCATTGGCAATGCCTTTTTCGGCGCCTTTTCTGATATCAAAAGAGTCACTGATCACGCCGACCGTGGCACCTTTTCCATCCACTTTGTAACGTAGGCGAGCTTGATCGCTACGCTGCCCTGCATCACCTTGCGATACTACGCCGGTGGTGCTGGATTGAGCGGCTGCATTGACTCGACCACCGAGGGCCTGGCGTACGAAACGGGCATTTGTCAGTTTGTTCAGGTTGCCCAATGCACTGGGGGCGATCGTGCCGGTGATGATATTGCCGCTTTGGCGGAGCTGTGTAGCACCAGCGCTTGTCAGCTCTTGCATCAGCGCGGCATCTTTGTCTTTGGAGGGCGCCATGGCTTCAATCCGAACCAGGCCGTTTTCCAATGCTGGCAGGTTAAGGCGGGCGGTGGCTGCCTGCGGTGCATCCATTGCTGCTTTGGCGCCCATGCGAGTCGGTGCCGGATTGGCTTGTTTAGCCAACAATTGGAGATTGGGGTCAACGAACCCGATCGCTTGCTTGGGAGGCAAGACCGCCGCCTGCGGCGTGATTTGGATCTGATCAGCAGCGTTTGCACCACTGGTCATGATTGTCAACAAGGATAATGCGACAGCAATCGGTTTGGGATTGATGGTCATCATACGAACAGGTCCTCTTAATAAAAGCGCGGTGTCGTGGAATGGATTGCCCACAACGGTTGTCAAATTGGCCTGTGAGTATGTTCTGCCTGGTGAGTCCATCCGCTTACGGGACGGAGAACTGGAAGAACCACCAACCTCAAGGCCTATCTAGCATTGCCATGTGTTTCACTTCAAATTTGCACGCTTTCCTGAATATGGGAAGCGACTACTTCATCAGTGCGTCAGATGCATATGACATATGTTGACATGGTTTGAATGAATTTGGAATATTTTGTGAGATAAATTTCGCACAAAATTTTTGAAGAAGTTACAAATTGATGATGGATGTCAAGCCAGGACTTTAGTTCCGGAGAGGGCTGGCGGGAGGGTGTGGTGGCAGAGGGGGAGGTGGGTGCCGGTGCTGGTCAGCACCGGTTGTGAGACTGGATCATTGGGAGCTGGCGATGCGTCATGAGTTGGCTTCGTCTAACATCAGCATCGGCTCGCCGTCCATTGTGATGTAGCGCAAAGCTGTGCCCAGAAACACACGATGAATGGCGTCATCTTTTCCTGCGTCGAGGGTTTCAAATTCGACAATCGTCCGATTCAGCTCATCCAGAATCGGCATGATCTGGCGTGATGCAGCCAAAAAGACTTGTTGGGCAGATTCGCGTGTCATGTTGTGCCCATAGTCGCAAGACAGCAGGCCACTCACAGGGGCTTGGTGTTGAAACTGTGCTGGGCGTTGGGCGATGCTCATGGCCTCATAGACCATTTGTGCGGCGATACGCAGGGTTGCGATGTGATTCCCTTGGCGTTTGACATGGCTGCAATCATCGGTGCTGACCACGCGATCCTGCTCATCCAGTACCGCAAGTTGCAGCCGCAGCCATTCATCCAGTACGGTTCTTGGGCGGACTTCCTGGCAGAGCGACTCGACCAGTGCCTCCCACGAAACCTCGCCGCCCATATGACGCGTTCTGGGCAGGGGTTTTTTCTTGCCATGTTCATCCAGAAACTGGGGCAGCGAAGACCATTGTCGGCTGATGAGCCAGTTCAGATTAGGTTTCGGTGGCTCCGCTGGGCCTTCTTCACGCAGCTGGCGTACATCGCGCCGTGACAGCCCGGTCAACATGGCAATCCGGCTATCTGAGTTGGGCTTGCCTTTGATCGGCGCATAATGCTTGGCTTCGTTGAAGAATGCCTGCTTGTTCATGCTGTTGAGCGTCTGATGTGGAATGCCATAACTGATGGCAACCCTTGCCAGGGCGCGTAGTGCCGTTTGCATGATATGCAAGACTTCTGCGTTGCTGGACGGGTCGTCTATGCTGGCAGTGGCTAAATTCGTTTGGCTCATGATGGCGTGGGGCAGTGCCGGATGACTGCGCGATGAGTTGGTTGCGATGGGCGGCAGTCTAAGCGATCAAGTGCTGATGGGCAAACTTCTGCGAATGGGTAAGTGACTGTCAGCGGTCGGGTATTGACTGATGATCACGTCGCTGTGCAGCCATGGAGCAAGATCTGCGTGGCCATGATGTATGCAATGGTGCTTTGAAAATATACTGCCAGTTAAGACATTGGCATCCGGTTGGCCATGAATTGCCAGTTGGGTGATCTGCCCAGGCCAAGATCATAGGCACTGGTTTGCCAGCTGGTGATACATAGGGATGCCGACCAGCACGTTGAATGGAAATGTGATGCCCAGGGCCATGCCCAAGTACAAGGAGGGGTTGGCCTCGGGAATGGCCAGCCGCAGGGCGGCGGGTACGGCGATGTAGGATGCGCTGGCGGCCAGTGTCATCAGCAAGATGGCGTTGCCGACCGTGATGTCCAACATATTGCACAAACCCAGTGCGACTGCCGCGTGGAGGAGAGGGGCCGCCAAGGCATAACCGACAATCGGCAGGGCTTGTCGCCGTAGCCTGGGAAACTGCCGTGCGGCCAAGAGGCCCATGTCGAGCATGAAAAAGGCCAGCATGCCTTTGAACAGCTCGCCTGAAAAGGGCTGCATGGCAGCTTTGCCAGTATCGCCGGTGATGAAGGCGATCAGCATGGCTCCCAACAGTAGCAGCTGTGCACCGTCCGTGACGGATTCATGCAAGATTTTACCCAGCGGCAGGCCGACTTGGGCAGGGTTGCCCATCAGCACTGCCGTGCCTTGATCGTTGATCTGGATCGCCGCAGCTTGCTGCGCGCGCAGACGGTTGGCGAGCAGTACGCCTATGAAAATGGCGGGTGATTCCATCAATGCCATGGCGGCGACCATATAGCCCCCAAAGTCGATGCCATGATTGTCGAGATATTGCGTTGCGGTGATGAAGGTCACTGCGCTGACCGAGCCATAGGCTGCTGCCAGCGCAGCTGCGTCAAAGCCACCTACCAAACGGCGTAGCAGGGGATAGCTGAGCAGGGGTATGGCTATCGCCATGCTGACGGCGATAGCCAGATGGGTGGCGACATCAGGCACCAGGCCGGAATGGGCCAACGCAAAGCCACCTTTCAGACCCAGCGCCATCAGCAGATAAAGCGATAGGAAACGGGAAATGGCGGGGGGGATTTCCAGATTGGATTTCACCACGCCGGCGAAAAGGCCAAATGCGAAAAACAGGATGGTGGGGTCAAGCAGGCTGGACATGGGCGGGCTCCGATTTCCGCGCATTGTAAGCTTGGTTATCGATCAGTAAAATTAGATTATTCATATAAAAGATATAGATAAAAATCTATGAATGCGACTTTTCGACAATTGCAGCTGTTCACTGCATTGGCTGAGCACGGCAGCATCAGTGCGGCGGCGCGTGCTTGTCATGTCACGCAGCCGACGGTATCCATGCAATTGCGGGAGCTGAGTGACAGCATTGGTTTGCCGCTGTATGAGGTGATCGGGAAGCGGATTTTCCTGACCGAGGCGGGCGAGCATTTGCTGGCCTCGGCGCGGGTCATGTTTGATGAGTGGTCGGCCCTGGCGCAGCGGATTGATGCTTTACGTGGGTTGCAGCGTGGCACGTTACGTGTGGCATTCGTCAGCACGGCCAAATACTTTGTTCCCAACCTGCTTGGTGCCTTCTGCCGCCAGTATCCAGAGGTGGATGTGCGGCTGTCGGTATTGAATCGGGAAGGTGTGCTGCAACGGTTGCGAGCCAATGCTGACGATCTTTACGTGATGTCGCAGCCGCCGGATGACATCGATGTGAAGCGGGAGGCGTTTCTGGCCAATCCGATGGTGGTGATCGCCAGCCGGGATCACCCTTTGGCAAATCAGAGCAGTATTCTGCCCACGGTGTTGCTGAAAGAGCGTTTCATCTTACGCGAAGTAGGCTCGGCCACCCGCCATGCTTGTGATCGGCATTTCCGTGCATTGGGCCTGGCGCCCTCTGTCAGGCTGGAGCTGGGCAGCAATGAGGCCATCAAGCATTCTGTCTCGGCTGGGCTGGGCATCTCGGTGCTGTCCCGTTACGCGATTCACACGGATCCCGCAGTGGATGGGGTGGCGATCATCGATGTCGTCGGCTTCCCGATCCACGCCAATTGGTACATCGTGCAGCCCAGCGGTAAGTTGCTACCGCCGATTGCGGCGGAATTCCTGGGGCACTTGCGACAATATGTCGAGGCGGAGTTGCCGGTCTGGCGGTGAAGTCAGGGCCTAGATCGCCTTGCTCTTGAATTCGCACAGGTCGAGGATGACGCATTGCTCGCATGCTGGCTTGCGCGCCTTGCAGACATAACGCCCATGCAGGATCAGCCAGTGATGGGCGTCTTGCTTGAAGTCGGTCGGGACGACTTTCAGCAGCTTTTGCTCGACTTCCTCGACATTTTTGCCGGGTGCCAGGCCGATCCGGTTCGAGATGCGGAAGATGTGGGTATCGACTGCGATGGTCGGCTCACCGAAAGCCGTATTCAGCACCACATTGGCTGTCTTGCGACCCACGCCGGGTAAGGCCTCCAGCGCCTCGCGGGTGCGGGGGACTTCGCCACCGTGTTGTGCAAGCAGGATCTGGCAGGTGGCCAACAGGTTTTTCGCTTTGCTGCGATACAGGCCGATGCTGTTGATGTAGCTTTCCAGCTGCGCCTGCCCGAGAGCCAGTATCGCAGCAGGTGTGTTGGCGACTGGGAACAGCCTGCGGGTGGCTTTGTTGACGCCGACATCGGTGGCCTGCGCGGACAACAGGACAGCAGTCAACAACTCGAATGGTGTGGTGTATTCCAGCTCGGTGGTGGGATGTGGGTTCTGCTCACGCAGGCGTTCAAAGATCTCGCGGCGTTTGGCTGCATTCATGTCGGTCAGGCTTGGGTGGATGGTGAGGTGGCCGGTACTTGGCTGTCTGGCTGGTGGGTGGATCTGGCCATCCACGCATTGCGGGCCGCGATGATCAGACCTAAGCCCATGAAGGCGCCTGGTGGTAGCATGGCCAGCAGAAAGCCCGGATAGGCATCTGGCAGCACCCGCCACATCCAGCGTTGGCCCAGCTCGGTGCCTACGATCAGGTCCATGCCAGCAAACAGCGTGCCTTGCCCCAACAGCTCGCGTAGCCCACCCAGCACCATCAGTACCCCCGTCAGTCCCAGGCCCATCATCAACCCATCCACCATCGACGGCAGTACACGGTGCTTGGCGGCAAAAGCCTCGGCGCGGGCCAGGACGATGCAGTTGGTGGTGATCAGCGCAACAAACAGGCCCAGTATGGAATACAAGGCGGGGAGATAGGCTTGCATCAACAATTGGATGACAGTGACCAGGGCGGCAATGATCAGCACGAACACCGGGATACGGATCTCATGAGGAACCCAGTGCCGGATCAGGCTGACTGCGGCGCTCGATGTGGCCATGGCCAATGCGGTGGCCAAGCCCAGGCTGGCACCATTGACAACGGTGGTGCTGACGGCCAGCAGCGGGCACAGCCCCAGGAGTTGCACCAGGCCTGGGTTCTGCCGCCACAGCCCATCCTGGCAGATGTCGGAAAGGGATTTGTCGCTCATCGCGCTATTTTAGCGCAGACCTGCCCGGTGCGGTCGTTGCATGCTGGCGCACCGCCCCCAAGCGGTGCGCACCTGCGTCAAGGGTGGATTTTGAAATTGCGATAGATGGGCAGGGTGTTGAACCAGCGGTCAAAGATCTTAGTGGCTTCGCCGCTTTGCTCCATCTCGACCAGGCCGTCATTGATTGCTTTCAACAAGCGTTTTTCGCCTTTCCGGACGGCCATGCCGTAGGCTTCGAACGAAATGGCCAGTTGCGGGATTTCGAATTGCGCCTTATTGGGCATGCGGGCCAGCATGACGGCCAGATTGGGTTCGTCATTGGTGACGGCATCCACCTTGCCCTCGCTGAGCAGCTTGAACATCTCGGGCTCGGTGCTGACCGCAACGACTTGGGCTTTGGGCAGCTCTTTACGTAACTGGGTCTCGCTGGTGGTGCCCTTGACCAGGGCGATGTTTGCGTTGGCCAGCTGATTGATATTGCTGACGAGCCCTTTTTTCACCACAAATTTCTGGCCGGTGATGAAGTAACCAAAACTGAAATCCACGACTCGTTCACGTTCGACATTCTTGGTAAAGGTCGCGGCGACCATATCGACCTGTCGATTTTGCAGCACGGTCAGGCGGTCAGCCAGCGGGATCGGCTTGACGACCAGCTTGACACCCAGCTTTCTGGCGATGCCGTCTGCAAAGTCGATGTCATAGCCGGAAACGGTCTGTTTTTTGGGGTCCAGCTGGCCAAAAGGGGGGGATTCGTAGGACACGCCCACCAGCAAGGTGCCTTTCTGCTTGATGTCATCCAATGCATCCGCATGGGCGGTAGCGGTGATCAGCAGCAATGTGGAGAGTATGCACAATTGGTTTTTCATGGGATATCCTTTTTATCGACTGTACTTGCTGTGGTGCCGATGGGAAGCCTTACTTAATTGGTATAGAAGGTGATGCCTGAAATGGGCAATACATTATCCCAATGAAATGTGTGCTGACAGTGGTGAAATCCTTATCTTATGCGGAATAGGTAATGTATTGTCGAATAGGGCTGAATGGTAAAAAACAGCCGCTTGTCATTCCGCCCGAAACAGGGCTGCCCGATGGGTGATGGCGTATTGCTGTGCGGCGCCGACTGCTTTCAGAACGGCACGGGGGCTGATGGTGGCGCCTGCCATATAGTCAAACTTGCCGCCCGCTTTGCGGACTGCCCAGGTGGCGACCGGTTGGGGGGGCTGGCTGTCGAGCTGCCGTACCCAATCGGTTTGACGGCGGCCTTGGCTGATGTAGGCCTTGCCGAGTTGAATGTAATCACCCAGGCCGGGTGTTTCCTTGTGCCTCAATACCCGGACCCCGCTGACGGTGCCATCCGCCAGGATGCCGATCAACAAGGAGATACGCCCTGCATAGCCATCGGGCGCGGTTGCCTCCATCACCACTGCGCTGGGTTTACCCTGCCAGGTGGCAAGATAGCGATGGGTGGGGTGGTCATTGTTCAGCGCGGTGTTTTCAGCCGCCGACAGCGGCCTGGCAGCGCTGAGCAGGTCGTTGTCGTATATGCCTTTGGGGAGCACTTGGCTGATCTGGGCGAGCAGTGCCTCGCGTTCACCGGCCTCGATGATGGGCCGGGTGACCAGGTGTGTGGTGGCCAGCAAACCACCGGCCAGCAAAGAAAACAGCAGCAATACCAAGCCTGCGCGCTGCATCGAGCGCTGGGTGATGTTCACGTCTGGCCTCGTGATCTGTGGCCGAATACAGCGGGCTGTGTGTAATGATCCAACAAGGGGGCGCACAGATTCATCAATAGGACAGCAAAGGCCACGCCATCCGGGTAGCCGCCGAATACGCGGATCAAGTAGCTCAATAGCCCGATCAGCCCGGCAAAGATCAGCTTACCTTTGCGGGTGCTCGGGGCGCTGACCGGGTCGGTGGCAATGAAAAAGGCGCCCAGCACAACGGCACCGAATTGCAGGTGGAACCAAGGTGGGGCGAATCGGCTGCTATCACCCAGCCACAACAGGCTGGCCAGCGTGCAAAAGCCGCCCAGCACGGCAACCGGGATATGCCAGCTGATGACACGTTGGTGTATCAGCCATGCCCCGCCCACCAGATAACCCAGGCTGATCCAGGGCCAGCCTTGTTGCAGCGTGGCCGCTGGCAATGCCTTGGCCATCTCCAGCCCGCCATGCAGGCTGGTTTTCATATGATCCAATGGGGTGGCGCTGGTCATGCCATCCAGGCCGGCAGGATGCCATAGCATATGCAGCAGGGTGACATCGCCGCTGGCATGGGTCTGTAACGCCAGTGGGGAGAGCCATTGTGACATCTGTGCAGGAAACGACACCATGCACACCGCGAAGCCCACCATGGCCGGGTTGAACAGATTGTTCCCCAGCCCACCATAGAGCTGTTTGGTGACCACGATGGCGAAAAAGAGGCCAACCATCGAAAGCCACCAGGGTGCATTGGGTGGCAGGCTCAATGCGAACAGCCAAGCGGTCAGCAGGGCCGAGCCATCAGTGAGGAAGGGTTTCAGAGGCATGTTGCGCCATGCCAGCATGATGGCCTCTAAGCCAATCGCCACCAGGCTGCACCAGGTCAGTTGCAGCAAGATGGCGGGGCCGAATGCAAAGGCATGAGCGGCGATGCCGGGCACGAGCGCCAGCATCACCTTGAACATGATGCGTTGTAAGGGCGTGAAAGTGTTGAGCACGATGGATGTCAGCGTGAAGATGCAGTAACAGATGAGGTCAGATACCGAACCCGACGGCCAGCCCAAACATCGGGTCTGCGCCGCGTCGGCGGGCTGACCGATCTGGGAACATCAACGATGCTTTGAAGATCAGGAACTGAGCCTCCAGGCCCCGGTAAATGGCTTGTTTCTTCAGCCCCCAGGCTTGGTCATTGGCATGCCATTGGGCATAGCGCAATGCGCCCCATACCGCATCATGGCCTTTGGCGATGAAGCGCATGCCCACCATGTATTTGTGGCCGCCGGTACCCAGCTCGCCGCCAGCGATCAGGCTGGTGTCCGGGTCGGTCAACGGCAGCGCGGCACCTGCCTCCAGGCTGGCGCCCAGCGGGGCACCCAGCCAGACCCCCGCCGTGGCGTATTGAGTTGGGTCATTAGCCTGCGCAGCTGACATGAGCCCCATGAGCGCCAGCCCCCATAGCCCGGCTGTGCTTGATGTCATTTGGTGTCGGTTCGTCATGACTTTACTTCCTGCTGCTGCCCCACATCAATCAACTTGGGGCGGGTTGTCCGGGGTGGCCTGTGCGGCACGTTTGGCGGCGGCCCTGGCCATGGCGGCCTGAATCAGTGCCTGCTTGCCATCGACTGCGGGTGCCGGGGTATCGGCAGGCGTCGGGTTGGCAGGCGTGTCGGCGGCTTGGCGTTGGGCTTGTGCCCTGGCCAATGCAGCCTGAATGATAGCCTGTTTGTCTGCCAGTGCCTGTGCGGCTTCCGGATTGGTGGCCGCCTCAGCCTTGGCTGCGGTGGCCGCTTTCTGAGCTTCGATGGCTTTGGATGCCAGCTTGGCGGCTCGCTCGGCTTTGTCACGCGCCAGCCGCTCGGCCCGGAACTCATGCCGCAGGCGTGCCTGATCAGCAGCCCGCTTTTTGCGTTCGGCGTCCCAGATGTCGGCCTTGGCGGCCTGGTAAAACTGCACCAGCGGAATCTGGCTGGGGCAGACGTAACTGCAGGCCCCGCACTCGATGCAGTCGAACAGGTGCCATTCCTGCGCCTTCCCAAGCTGCTGGGCTTTGGCGAACCAGTACAGATCTTGTGGCTGCAATTCCGCCGGGCAGACCTGAGCGCACTCACCACACCGGATACAAGGCATGGCTGGACCTGGCTTGGGCAGCAGTCGGGGCGAGCCTGCCAACAGGCAATTGGTGGCTTTCACCACCGGCACGAAGGGGGAGGGTAGCTCGATGCCCATCAATGGGCCGCCCATCAGAATCCGATCCGTATCAGGGCGTTGCCCCGCCCATTGCATCAGCCAGTCCACCGAGGTGCCAAGCAGGGCTTCGACATTCTGCGGACGCTGGACATTACCAGCCAGCGTCACGATCCGCGAGATCAGAGGCTCACCCTGCCACACTGCTCGGGCGATGGCATAGGCCGTGCCCACATTGAAGCACTGTACGCCCAGCTCGGTGGCGCGCGTGCCGCCTGGGACTTCAATGCCGGTCAACAGGCGGATCAGTTGCTTGGCCCCACCGCTGGGGTAGAGCGTGGGGAGCGGGACGATCTCGATCTCACGACCCCCAGCGGCAGCGACCATCGCCGCAATCGCGTCGGGTTTGTTGTCCTCGATGCCGACTTTGACCGACCGCGCCTGCATCAGATGGCGCATGATCTCGATCCCCCCGATGATGTCCGCTGCCCGTTCACGCATCAGTCGATCATCGCAGGTGATGTATGGCTCGCACTCCGCGCCGTTGATGATCAGTGTCTCGATCCCCGCCTCACTGGGCGTACCCAGCTTGATATGACTAGGAAACACCGCGCCACCCAGGCCGACGACGCCCATCTCGCAGAGATGGTCGCGCGTGGCGCGGGGGCCAGCGGCCTGCCAATCAAAAGGTTGGCGTGTCTGCCAGGCATCCCGCCCGTCTGGCTCGATGACAATGCAGGGCTCAGCCAGTTGGGATGGGTGGGGTAAGGGCTTTGCTGCAATGGCCGTCACCGTTCCCGAGGTCGGCGCGTGCAGCGCTGCGGATACAACGCCATCGGCGCGCGCGATGATCTGGCCTTTCAGCACCATCTGGTCCACATGGACGCACGCCTCGGCGGCATTGCCCAGGTGCTGGCGCAAAGGTAGCACCAATTGAGGCGGCAGCGGTAAGGTGGCGATGGGGGGGCCATTCGATTCCGTCTTGTGCTCGGGTGGGTGGATGCCGCCATGAAAGCGGTGCAGGCGTGGGCTCATGTCCGGGTCGGCTCCTTCACCAGTTTCAGCGAGAAGACCGGGTAGCTGGGCTTCCAGGTGTCGATGCTGGCACCTTCCGCCACCATGCTGATGCAATCAACCGGGCAGGGGGCGATGCACAACTCGCAACCGGTGCATTCGCTGGCAATCACGGTATGCATCATTTTGGCACTGCCGACAATGGCATCCACCGGGCACGCCTGGATGCATAAGGTACAGCCGATACAGGTCTGTTCGTCGATCAGGGCAACGGCTTTGGGCTTGGTCTCGCCGTGCTCGCCATTCAGCGGCTTGTAGTCCAGCCCCGTCAATTCCGCCAGTTTGTGAATGCCCTCGTCCCCGCCCGGCGGGCATTGATTGATGTCGGCTTCACCGTCGGCAATGGCCTGGGCGTAGGGTTTACAGCCTGGGAAGCCGCACTGGCCGCATTGTGTCTGCGGCAGCACAGCGTCGATCTGCTCGACCAAAGGGTCTTCCTGCACTTTGAAGCGCACAGCGGCATAGCCCAACACAATCCCCAGCGCCAGGCCGATGCCACCCAATACCAGCAATGCTGTCAATAACGAGCCCATATCAATGCTTGACCAATCCGGCAAACCCCATGAATGCCAGGCTCATCAGCCCAGCGGTGAAGAGTGCGATGGGCACACCTTTGAATGCCTGGGGCACATCTGCGCCCTCCAGCCGCTCTCGCATCGCGGCAAATGCCGCCATGGTAAAGGTAAAGCCGATGGCGCCGCCGGCTCCCGCCAGCAATGACTCGACGAAATTGTATTGCTGCTGGACGTTCAACAACGGTATGCCCAGCACCGCGCAGTTGGTGGTGATCAACGGCAGGTAGATCCCCAGCGCTTGATACAAGGTGGGGCTGGTGGCATGAATGACCATTTCCACAAATTGCACGATACCTGCGATCACCACGATGAAGCTGAGGGTCTGGAGATAGGTCAGCCCAAATGGCAGCAGCACATATTGATGCAACACATAACAAGCGCCAGAGGCCAGGGTCAGGACAAAGGTGGTGGCCAGCCCCATGCTAACGGCGGTATCCAGCTTTTTGGAAACGCCCATGAATGGACACAGGCCCAGAATATTGACCATGACGATATTGTTGACGAATACCGTGCCGACGATCAGGAGAAGGTAGTGAGTAAGCGTCATGACAAGTGATTTGCAATCATGCTGGTGGCCGTTTCGACTCAGGCTGGCTCGCCCTGGTCATTATCGGCTTTGATGGGTTTGGCTGCAACATGCTGATTATTTGAGAAAATAAGTGATTGAAACCAGGGCGGCATCAGCGTGGTGTCCGGTTACGGTGAGCTGGGCCGGATCCGCTTCAGTCAACAATAGCGCGTCATGCAGGCCCAACGATAGCCCGCTGTCGGCAATGTCCAAACGCCCCGCCACAACGAACACCAGCAGTGCCTCACCCGTGCGGCACAGGGTCTGGGTCTGGTGCAGGGTGCGGCGTTGCAGCTGGTGCTGGCAGCGGTTGCGGCGGCTCATCACGTTGAAATCCAGCACGGGGCCGTCCGGAATGGTGGCATCGAATACCGTTTCGCCCGTGAAATCAATGGATGGCGCATGGGGTGTCAATGTGTAGCAGTGATCCTGTTCGTGCAGGTTGAGCCGTTCACCGGCAAGCAGTGTCAGCGACCGATCCAGGCCAGGAAAGGCCGAAAAAGGGCCGGGCTGCTCGATCTGCGCCATGCTTGCCCGCCAGTCGAGTTTGTCGAAATCAGCCCCAGGCGGCGATACGATAATGTCGCGCGTCTGCCCCCCGCCATTTTTCCAGGGGCGAACAGCATATTGATGGGCAAGCAGGATCTGCATGAATGACAACTCCGAGGAACAGGCGTATCAGCCCGCTGGCTGGGGGTAAAGATCATCGTTGGTTATTCGGCAACGAGAAACAAGTAATCCGGTTGATCAGCTGGCAATGACTCGATCTGCGCCATCAGGCTGCCATCATCGAGATCCTTGCACAACGCGGCCAGCCCTTGGCTCAGTTCGAGCGCGGTGATGTCATTGACAAAGGTGCCAATGGCCTCGCGGAAGTCGTCCTCCAGATAACGGGCGGGCTGGAACTTGGCGCTATATAGAAACCCACTGATCGGCGTGGCGATTTGTGCTGGGCGCGGGACAAACCAGGGGTGAATGTCCAAGCGGCTGAAACCCGCCTGGCGTAAGGTATCCCGGATCTGTGCCAAAGTCGGAAAGCGCTCCACCGTGCGTTGCATTGCCTGTGGGAAATAGCGACCCAGCCAGAACTGTCCGACGTATTCACGGCAGCTGGTGAACTCGACCAGGCGCTCGCGCGTGACACGCCGTAACTCGCGATACGCGACTGGGTGCTGCCGCCAATAATGGCTGGACAGGGTGCTGACGGTCACATCCACCGATTGGTCATCCAAGGGCAGGGCATGCACATCAGCCCGTAGCCAAGGTAGCTTGGGCGAGTGGCGGTAAGCCGCATGGAGCATCGCCGCAGAGTGATCCACGCCGATGACGGGAAAGCCACGTTTGGCCAAGGCCGTGGTGTAGCGGCCAGTTCCGCAGCCGATATCCAACACGCTGATCTGGCCATCCCGGTGCCTGGGCAGGTGGCTGATCAGCGGTAGCAGGATGCTGGGCGGAGCGGGTTGTGGGTCGATCGATGGAGCCATCTTGCATACAGCCGGTGGGTAGGTATCAACCGATGGCGCGGATGCATTCGCCAACCAGCTCCGGGCCACGATAGATCAGCCCGCTGTAGACCTGGACCAGACTCGCGCCCGCTTGCATTTTTTCGACGGCGTGGGCTCCCTCCAAAATGCCACCGACGCCGATGATCGGCAGGGCGCCATCCAGGCGGTTGGACAATTCACGGATGACGGTCGTTGACTTGGTGCGCACGGGCGTGCCGGATAGCCCGCCCTGTTCATTGCCATGAGGCAGTTGCTCGACACCGGCCCGTGACAATGTGGTATTGGTGGCGATCACACCATCGATCTGGTGCTGGATCAACAGGTCAGCAATCACGCCGATCTGCGGGGAATCAAGATCGGGCGCGATCTTCACGGTCAGCGGCACATATTTGCCCTGCTCATCGGCCAACCTGGTCTGCTCCGCCTTCAGCTTGCCCAATAGGCCAGACAGCTCATCGCTCTGCTGCAGCTGACGCAGATTCTTGGTGTTGGGGCTGGAGATGTTGACAGTGACATAGCTCGCCAATCCATACACTTTGCGCAGGCAGATCAGATAATCATCCGCAGCATTCTCGATGGGCGTGTCGAAATTTTTACCGATATTGATGCCCAGTACACCCTTATATTTGGCACGCTTGACGTTGTCGATCAGCACATCGACCCCCGCATTGTTGAACCCCATACGGTTGATGATGCCTTCCGCCTGCGGCAGCCGGAACAACCTGGGCTTCGGATTGCCGGGCTGTGGGCGTGGCGTGATGGTGCCGATTTCGATGAAACCAAAGCCCAGATCGCCCAGTGCGTCGATATGGTCGCCATTCTTATCCAGGCCAGCTGCCAGCCCCACCGCATTGGGGAAATCAATGCCCATGACCTTTCGGGTTTGCGCCTTGTCATGGTCGGCAAAGGTACGGGCCAAGCCCAGGGTGTGGAGCATTTCCAGCGCCCCGAGCGTCATGTGGTGAGCTTTCTCGCCATCCAACATGAACAGAAAAGGGCGGGCAAGGGCGTAAGCAGTGGTCATCATGGGCGTAAGTGATCTGACGGGCAAAACCGCCGAATTATAACGGAAGCACCACGTTGCGGCGCACAAAGTTGTGTTCCGGGGCCCCCATGTGGAGCGGGGTTACAGCACCAAAGGCCCCCAACTGCCCGACTGCAAGCCTTCGATGGGGCGGAAATTGACCTTGTATGCCATCTTACGGCAATCGCGAATCCAGTAGCCCAGGTAGAGATAGTGCCGCCCCAGCTTACGGGACAGGCGGATCTGCCACATGATATTGAACGTGCCCAGGCTGGCCTGCTGCAGATCGGGGTCAAAAAAGGTGTAGACCGAAGACAGACCGTCTTCCAGCTCGTCGATCAGGCTGACCATGACCAGCGTCCCGCGTTCATCGCGGAATTCGACCAGAAAGCTGGCGACATGGGTTTTCAGGATGAAGCTGCGGTATTGCTCGCGGCTGTCTTCATCCATGCCGCCGCCGGAATGACGGCTTTCCTGATAGCGACGATAAAGCTGGTAATGTTCTTCGCTATAGCCCAATTTCAGGATCTCGGCGCTCAGCCCTTGATTGCGTTTCCAGACGCGGCGCTGCGTGCGGTTGGGGGTGAATGCCTTGGAGGGGATGCGCACCGGCACACAAGCGCGGCAACGATCGCACTGGGGGCGGTAGGTGAACAGGCCGCTGCGGCGGAAACCCGCTCTGACCAACTGGCTATAGATCTGAGCGTCGATCAGGTCGCCCGGAATGGCCACCTGCGATCGTGCCATTTCATCGGGCAGGTAGCTGCAGGGGTAGGGGGCGGTCACATAGAATTGAATCAGCGATTGTCCGTGTTCTGACAGCTTGCTCATGCCTATTCTGCTCCCTGAATCAACACATTGTGTGGTTCAAATTGCCAAGGGCCGGGGCGATGCGAGCCCTCGACCAATACCTTGAGTCTAGCAGCGAATTCACTTCTCGCTATTTCCCGCCCGCCCAGGCTCGCCAAGTGGTCGGTACGCATCTGACAGTCGATCATGCTGAACTCCCAGCGTGCCAGTTGTCTGACCAGGTGGACAAAGGCAATTTTTGATGCATCCGTGCGTTTTGCAAACATCGATTCACCATAGAACATTTTGCCAATTGCCATGCCATACAATCCGCCTGCCAGCTCCCCGTCCATCCAGCATTCGATGGAGTGGGCAAAGCCCATGCTGTGCAACATGCAATAGGCATCGATCATGTTAGTGGTGATCCATGTGCCGCCCTCCGGGCCGCGCGGGGCGGCGCAGGCTGTCATGACTTCGCGAAAGCAGGTATCGACGGTCACGGCATAGGGCTTATTGCGTAGTGTCTTCGACAGCGAGCGGGTGATGCGCAGCTCGTCTGGGAACAAGACCATGCGTGGATCGGGGCTCCACCATAAAATGGGTTCGCCCTCGTTGAACCAGGGGAAGATGCCGTTCCGGTAAGCAGACAGAATACGAGATGCAGAGAGATCGCCCCCCATGGCCAGCAGGCCATTGGGCTTGATCAACGCCGCTTCCAGCGGTGGAAAATCAAGCGTAGGGCCTAACCAGCGGAGCATGGGAGTGCATCATCTCAAAAACTGGATTTACTACCCTTGGCCGGCTGGCAATCCTTGCACAGGCCATAGAGGTACATGGAGTGGGATTCGATGGCGAAGCCGTGTTTCTTGGCGATGGCGTCCTGACGTTTTTCGATTTCAGCATCGAAGAATTCCTCGACCTTGCCACATTTCACGCAGACCAGGTGATCATGATGGCTGCCCTGGTTCAGCTCGAACACGGCCTTGCCGGATTCGAAATGGTGGCGGACCAGCAAGCCGGCCTGCTCGAATTGAGTCAGTACGCGGTAGACGGTGGCCAGACCGATGTCCAGATCTTCGGCGATCAGCAGCCGATAGACGTCTTCTGCCGTCATGTGTCGTTGATCGGAAGTCTCGAACAGGTTGAGGATTTTCAGACGTGGGGCGGTGGCCTTCAGGCCGATATCCTTGAGATCGCTGGCTTTGCTCATTGGCTGATAGAGAGGTGAAGAATTTGGGTTATAGTATAGCGTTTTACATGGGTTTAGACGAACGGACACCTTGAAAATGCTTTTTATCGTGTCGGAGAGTGCCGATAGAGAGTCTTTTCCAGGTACCCGTCAGGGTGTTGTCAACGTTTTCACACTGCCTACGCTCAATAATGCAAAAACTGCTTTCCGTTTTGACCGCGAGCCTGCTGCTGTCTGCCTGTAGCTGGCTGACACCGTATAAGTTGGATATCCAGCAAGGTAATTACATCACCGAGGACATGGTCGCCAAGCTCAAGCCGGGCATGACACGCAATCAGGTGCGTTATGTGCTGGGCACGCCCATGCTTGTCGATCCCTTTCACGCCAACCGCTGGGATTATGTCTATCGCGAGGTTAGGGATGGCAAAGTCGTGGTCGAAAAACGCTATGTCGTGAATTTCGAGGGTGACAAGGCCACCAGCTTCGAGGGCGAAGTATTCCCGACGCAAAAGGGCTTCATTGCCGCACCTGCTCCACAAAGTGCACGTGAGCAGACATTGGAGCAAGCGGGCACTGCTGAGGCCGTCAACGCCCAGAATGACGCCAAGCGCGCGAATCAATAATTTCGGGAGTCTCAAATGAGTTTGAAGATCGCCATTGCCGGCGCCGGCGGCCGCATGGGCCGCACCTTGATCGAAACCGTGATGCAGGCGGAGGGCTGTGAGCTGGCCGCGGTATTGGAGCATGGCGGCAGCGCTTTGTTGGGCAGCCCTGCATCACTGTTGGCACCCGGCGCACCAGATACCTTGAAGGTGACGGATCAGCTGACAACTGCGTTGCAGGGCGTGGATGTCTTGATCGATTTCACCCGCCCCGAGGGGACATTGCATCATCTGACGGTTTGCCGTGAGCTTGGCGTCAACATGGTGGTGGGCACCACAGGGTTCAGTGATGAGCAGAAGCAGCTGCTGGCCGAGGGTGGGCGTGATATCGGGATCGTGTTCGCGCCGAATATGAGTGTGGGGGTGAACCTGACCTTGAAGTTGCTGGAAATGGCCGCCAAAGTGCTCGACACCGGCTATGACATCGAGATCGTGGAAATGCACCATCGACATAAAGTAGACGCGCCTTCCGGCACGGCATTGCGTATGGGCGAGGTGGTGGCCAAGGCATTAGGGCGTGATCTGAAGGATTGTGCGGTCTATGGTCGCGAGGGGGTGACGGGTGAACGCGACCCCTCCACCATCGGTTTTGCGACGCTGCGTGGTGGCGATGTAGTGGGCGATCACACGGTGGTGTTCGCGGCCATGGGCGAGCGGGTCGAGATCACCCACAAGGCATCCAGCCGCGCAACCTTTGCACAAGGTGCAGTACGGGCAGCACGCTTTTTGGCTGAACACCCGGCAGGGCTGTATGACATGCAAGATGTATTGGGATTCTGAGCATGTTGGCCCACGTGGGTTTCAATGTGATCAAACGGCCAGCCTTCGTGCTGGCCGTTTTGTTTCTTGTCAACGCCTGTGCAAGCGTGGAGCGCCCTATGCCAACCCATCCGTCGCCGGACATCGACAGCCTGTGGGATTACAATCAGCCAGCTGAGACGGCCACACGCTTTCAAGCATTGCTGGCCAGCTCGGATATCTCTCAGCCAGAGTACCGGTTCGAATTGACCACCCAACTGGCGCGCACGCACAGCCTGCGTCGCCAGTTTGCCGAAGCCCATGCTGTATTGGACCAGCTGGTACCGCAGCTGGAGCAGATGAGTAGCCGAGCCCAGGCACGTTATTGGCTGGAACGGGGGCGCACCTACAACTCGGCGGGCGAGCGTAGCCAAGCCATCGAGCAGTTCGAAAAGGCCTGGCTGGCAGCGCAACGGGCACAGGCTGATTTCTACGCCATCGATGCCCTACACATGCTGGCTATCGCCACGCAGGGAGAAACCTCGCTGCAATGGGGCCGCCAAGGGCTGGCGGTTGCACAGCGCAGCGGCGAAAAGCGGGCGCAGGATTGGGCAAGCAGGCTATGGCATAACCTGGGCATGACCTATCACAGCATGGGTGATTACCCACACGCCTTGCAGGCCTTCGAGGCGGCCTTGCCGTTATGGCGGTCTCAAGGGCTGAAGCAGCGTGAATTCGAGGGCCGCTGGATGGTGGGCTGGACGTTGCGGAGCATGCAGCGCCATCAAGAAGCACTGGCAATGATGCATATCCTGCGAGCCGAAATGGAAGCGACTGACCAGCCGGATGGCTATGTCTACGAAGAATTGGGTGAAAACCTGATGGCGCTGCAGCAGCCAGATGCCGCCACCCCTTGGTTCGCCAAAGCTTACGCACTGCTGAAAGACGACCCGGATGTGCGCGCCGAGCCTGCGCGGTTGGATCGGCTACGGCAATTGAGTGGGCGCTAAGTGTTGCTGGTGATTGTACCGAGTGGGGCTGTTGGACTTATGCTAACAACCAGCAACGCGCAATCGCCGTCGGTATCCGAGGTTGTGATCGGATAAAACGTACTTCTATAGAAACCTGCTGCGTTCATGTTACTGGGTGCGGCAGCGGGGAGGGCAGTAACCTGTGGCACAGTTGAACTGAAATATACGTCAGGCCAGCCGTTGCTGCCCGCATGGCGCACCATGCTGCTGAATCTGACGCAGGCGGAGGTCGTGGCATGAGTGGGAGTGGCGGCAGAGCAGAGGCGATCAGGGATTGGTAGCATCTGACTCACTGATACAATAGGATAGACATTAAGCTGGGATGTTCCGATTTTTCATTTTACTTCCGGCTACTACTGTTGTTTCGCCATTTCCTGCCAAGAAACAGCACCAACCCTGACGCTGCGATGAAAATAAATGCGTACAGTCCGGCATATTTGAAAAGTATGCTGGTAATCAATACTGCAATAATTGCAGCGACGATTAAGAGTAAACTATCTTTCACACCAGAGCCCTGCTTGCATACGCATAGCGCGTACCCATGTTCTGCCGATAGATTTCAGGATGCTTCATCAGATGATCGGTAATCCAGGGTTGGTTGTATCCAAGATGGAAAGTTTCATACAGCACGTCGCCAATTGACGTGCCACAGCTCATGTAGCCCCCCGTCGCAACGGCTAAGCTGCCAACAGCCGCACCGGCATAATATGAGGCGGACAGAGCACCAACTATGGCCAATTTTTCAAGACTTGTCGCTGCTCCGATCACTTCCATGACAGTAACGGACTTTCCAAATTTATCAATCATTCCAAGCAAGGTCGCAATGGTTGATGTCGCTGTGCTCTGGGTTCCAAATAAAGAATCAGGGGCTGGCAAACCCAAATCTTCCATATTTTCCTTGAAATATTTGAAGAAGTTATTGTCATCTTTGCATTGGGGCATGTTGTAGCTCGCGAATTAAAATCGAGATAAGTCCAAGCCTAGGCTAATGCTGATTGCATGTCAATTTTCATTACTTGTTTGACATGTATTTATATTTTTTGTGATTAATGATATTTCTTTATAATTAATAGCATGATTGATAAGTCAGTGCATGTCAGTGGCGATCCATCGGCCTATTTACTTGGGTTGCATGGTGATGCTTTTTATCGAATGTATATAAACAGTGTGCTTTGAGTAACTGATAAGACAGGCTGACGCCCAGCAATCCATCGTGCTGCCACATCCGCTGGTATGCCTGCATTGGCCCGTGCTGACAGTGAGCCTAAGCGCATCGTTGATTTCACTCATTGCCTCTTCTTGTTTTTCATCATGGTTTGTCGTGCGACAAGCATTCACTACCCGCCCCCAATAGGCTATGAAACAATGTCCACCTCGTTTTTCCTGTTGAATCGACCATGACCGAGCAAGTGTTACCCAACTCGACTACCCGCCCAGCCTGGGCGCCCACGACATGGCTGGTGATCTTGCTGGGTGGCTTGCTGCTGATCATGCTGGTGTCGGCATTGGTGGGCGCGGTGGGCCTTTCCCCCTCCAGCTTGCTGGCCGGGTTATTTGGGCAAACAGGTGATGAGGCGAAGATGGCCCGTACCGTGCTGCTGCAGATCAGACTGCCGCGTATCGCGTTGGGGATTGGGTGTGGCGTGGCATTGGCCGTGGCGGGTTGTGTGATGCAATCGATGTTTCGCAACCCACTGGCGGACCCCGGCTTGTTGGGGGTGTCCAGCGGTGCCGCCCTGGGTGCGACCACCGTGATCGCGCTGGGTGTGGCAGGGCTGTACGCATTGCCAGTGGCGGCGTTTGGCGGTGCATTGCTTGCCACCGGGCTGGTGATGTTGATCGGCAGGCTGCAACCCCATCGTGGCAGCCTGGCGTTGCTGCTGGCGGGTATTGCCATCAATGCCATCAACAGTAGCTTGATCGGGACGTTGACCTATATCGCGGGCGATGAGGCATTACGTAGCATCGTGTTCTGGTCCTTGGGCAGCCTGGGTGGGGCGACCTGGCAAGGTGCGCTGTGGCTGCTGCCAGCCAGCCTAGTGCTGACGGGCTGGGTGCTGCGTGATTGGCGAGCGTTGAATGCGTTTTTGCTGGGTGAGGCCGAGGCTTGGCATGCTGGGTTTGACGTGATCCGTATCCGACGACGACTGATTCTGCTCGTGGCTTTGCTGGTTGGTGTTGCGGTGGCGTGGTGTGGTGCCATTGGCTTTGTTGGGCTGGTGGTGCCGCATCTGATGCGATTGTTGCTCGGGGCCAATCACCGCTGGCTGCTACCGGCATCGGCCTTGTCTGGCGCGATTCTGCTGGTCTTGGCCGATACCGTGGCGCGCACGGTCATCTCCCCAGCCGAATTGCCCATTGGTCTGCTGACCAGCCTGATCGGCGGCCCATTCTTTCTATGGTTGATGATCAAAGGGCAGCGCTGATGTTGCATGCGGAACACATTACTTTCAGTCGCCAGAGCAGGCTTGTCTTGCAGCAAGTGACCGTGGCGGTGGCGTCTGGCCGGGTGCTGGCTCTGCTGGGGCCGAATGGCGCAGGCAAATCGACACTGCTCTCGATCCTGGCGGGCACGCTCCGGCCTGACCAGGGGCAGGTCAGGCTGGGGGGCCGGATGCTGGCCCATTATCGCGCTGATGAGTTGGCCCGACATCGCGCCATGCTTGCCCAGCAGACCAAGCTGGATTTTCCGTTGACAGTCTACGAGGTCGTGGCAATGGGTTGTTATTGTCACCCGCCCGAAGTCAGGGCCAACGAGGCCGAAATCGTCCAGCAAGCCCTGCGCATGGCCGACGCTGTTCCGTTCGCCCAGCGTCCATTCACCGCCTTGTCTGGCGGCGAGCAGCGGCGCGTGCAGCTGGCGCGCGTCCTGGCGCAATTACTGGGCGCTGTCAGCCAGCCATGTTATCTCCTGTTGGATGAGCCCACCGCCGGTCTGGACCCCAGTCACCAGCTGCAGGTGCTTCAGCTGGCCCGCCAGCTGGCGAGAGAGCAGGGCTGGGGTGTGATCGTAGTGCTGCACGAGCTGAATCTGGCTGCGCAATACGCGGACGATATCTTACTGTTGCATCAAGGTGCCGTGGTTGCACACGGCTCACCCTGCGATGTGCTGACGCAAGAGCGGTTGGCCAAGGTGTATCAGATCGAAGCCGAATGGCTCGAACATCCACATAGTAAGCGTCCTTTCATCATCTACTGACTGAAGGGAACGGGCGGTTGCCAGCACGAGCCTGGGCCAGGGTTGATTGTTGAATTTTGTAAAATTAAATTGTGTACAATTTAATTGTTTGATAGAGTGAAGGCACTTCCTCCCTTCAACCATTCAGGAGCTTTGACATGTCTGCACTGTATGATCTCTCGGCACCATCCATTTCCGGCCAAGATACCCCGCTGGCTCAATTCAAGGACAAGGTGCTGCTGATTGTGAACACCGCCAGCAAATGTGGCTTCACGCCGCAGTATGAAGGGCTGGAAAAGCTCCATGAACAGTACGTAGACAAGGGGCTGGCCGTCTTGGGCTTCCCATGCAATCAATTCGGTGCGCAGGAGCCTGGCACAGAAGGTGAGATTGCGGAATTCTGCCAACTGAACTACGGCGTATCCTTCCCCATGTTCGCCAAGATCGATGTGAATGGCGACAACACGCACCCGATCTACCAATTCCTTAAAAAATCAGCACCCGGCATCCTGGGCTCTGAGGCAATCAAGTGGAACTTCACCAAATTTCTGGTGGATCGCAATGGTAAGGTGATTGACCGATATGCCCCGACTACCAAACCGGAAGACCTGGCTTCAGATATCGAAAAATTGCTCGCGGCACAAAGCTGAGTATGCAAACCACCAATCCAGGCGATGGCCTGATGCTGGATCAGCAACTGTGCTTCACGTTGTATGCGGCATCGCGGCTGATGGTACAGGCCTACCAGCCTTTCCTGGAAAGGTTGGGCCTGACCTACCCACAGTATTTGGTCATGCTGGTGCTGTGGGAGCAAGATGGGCTGGCTGTCAAACAACTGGGTGAGCGGCTGCTGCTGGATTCCGGCACACTGACGCCACTCTTGAAGCGCCTGGCCGCGCTGGGGCATGTCATTCGGCAACGATCGGATGTAGATGAACGGCAGGTAGTGATCGAGCTGACGGAAGCAGGCAGGGCGTTGCGGCAACAGGCGGTCATCATGCGCCAGCAGATGCAAAGCCAGTTTGGGCCGATGCTCGATGGAGTCGATGCGCTCCAGACGCCGCTGAAATCGTTTATTTCGCAGATTCGAATAATGAAAACCGCTAATGCAGATTGAAGAAATACGCTGGCTGCGTTAAAATTGCAACAAATTCAACGCAAACGACACGGGATAGGCCCTTTGCCTATCCCGTTTTGTTACGCCCTTCTTACGGAGGGGTTCGACACACGCCTGTTGCGCATGATTCGGGCCCGACTGTATAGCATTTACTTCAGGAGCCGCTGGTGTCTCACACAAAGTCTGCACTGCTCGCGCTGGCCGACGGCACATTGTTCCACGGGGTTTCCATTGGTAGCGATGGCCACACAATCGGTGAAGTGGTCTTCAATACCGCCATGACTGGCTATCAGGAAATCCTGACCGATCCGTCCTACTACAAGCAATTGGTGACGCTGACCTATCCGCACATTGGCAATGTCGGGGTCAACCAGGAAGACGCCGAATCCCGACGGGTTTTCGCATCTGGCTTGATCATCCGTAATCTGCCGCTGGTGGCGTCCAACTGGCGTAGCGAACAAAGCCTGTCCGACTACCTGAAGGCCAATCATGTGGTGGCGATTGCCGATATCGACACCCGCAAATTGACACGTATTCTGCGCGAAAAGGGTGCGCAGCCAGGCTGCATCATCACTGGCGATCAGATCGATGCAGCCAAGGCCGTCGAGTTGGCCAAGAGCTTTGGCTCCATGGCAGGGCAGGATCTGGCCAAGGTGGTGACCTGCGAACAATCTTATACATGGAACACTCGCGAGTGGCGGCTGGGCAAAGGTTATACCGAGCAGTCCACGCCCGGATTCCATGTGGTCGCATTTGACTACGGGGTGAAGCACAACATCCTGCGCATGCTCGCAGAGCGTGGCTGCAAGCTGACTGTGCTGCCGGCCACTGCGACAGCAGAGGAAGCCTTGCGCCACCAGCCTGATGGAATTTTCCTGTCAAATGGCCCTGGCGACCCAGAGCCTTGCGATTACGCCATCCAGGCAATCCGCACATTGCTGGACAAAAATCTGCCCATTTTCGGCATCTGCCTTGGCCACCAGCTGCTTGGGCTTGCTGCGGGCGGCAAGACCAGCAAGATGAAGTTTGGCCACCACGGGGCCAACCATCCGGTACAGGATCTTGACACCAAGCAGGTGATGATCACCAGCCAGAATCATGGTTTTCAGGTGGATGAAGCCAGCTTGCCCGCCAATGTCCGTGTGACGCATCGCTCGTTGTTCGATGGCACCGTGCAGGGCATTGCACTGACCGACAAGCCGGCCTACAGCTTCCAAGGGCACCCGGAAGCCAGCCCCGGCCCGCATGACGTCGCCTACCTGTTCGACAAGTTCATCAAATTGATGGCTGAACGCAAGTAATCTAAGGACCCACCATGCCAAAACGGACAGACATCAAGAGTATCCTGATCATTGGCGCGGGCCCGATCGTCATCGGCCAGGCCTGCGAATTCGACTATTCTGGCGCCCAAGCCTGTAAAGCCCTGCGTGAAGAGGGGTATCGGGTCGTGCTGGTCAATTCCAACCCTGCGACCATCATGACCGACCCGAATATGGCCGATGTGACCTACATTGAGCCGATCACTTGGCAGATGGTTGAAAAGATCATCGCCAAAGAGCGTCCAGATGCCATTCTGCCCACCATGGGTGGCCAGACCGCTTTGAATTGCGCATTGGATCTATGGCGTAACGGCGTGCTCGACCAATACAAGGTCGAGCTGATCGGAGCAACCCCAGAAGCCATCGATAAAGCGGAAGATCGCGGTAAATTCAAACTGGCCATGGAAAAGATCGGCCTGTCCTGCCCGAAATCCTTCATTGCACACACGATGGAAGAAGCCTTGGCCGCGCAGGCGGATGTTGGCTTCCCAACCCTGATCCGGCCATCCTTCACCATGGGCGGCTCGGGCGGTGGTATCGCATACAACAAAGAGGAATTCCTCGAAATCTGTACTCGCGGCTTCGAAGCCTCACCTACTCACGAGCTGCTGATCGAGCAGTCCGTATTGGGTTGGAAAGAGTACGAGATGGAAGTGGTGCGCGACCGGGCAGATAACTGCATCATCATCTGCTCCATCGAGAACTTCGATCCGATGGGTGTGCACACGGGTGACTCGATCACAGTGGCGCCTGCCCAGACGTTGACCGACAAGGAATATCAGATCATGCGCAATGCCAGCTTGGCGGTGCTGCGCGAGATCGGCGTGGATACCGGTGGCTCGAACGTGCAGTTTGCAGTCAACCCTGCCAATGGCGAGATGATCGTCATCGAGATGAATCCACGCGTTTCCCGTTCCTCTGCGCTGGCATCCAAAGCAACCGGCTTCCCGATCGCCAAGGTGGCGGCGAAACTCGCCGTGGGTTTCACATTGGATGAGCTGAAGAACGACATTACCGGTGGCAAGACACCTGCCTCGTTCGAGCCGGCCATCGACTACGTCGTGACCAAGATTCCGAAGTTCGCCTTCGAAAAATTCCCTCAAGCCAACGACCGGCTGACCACTCAGATGAAATCGGTGGGGGAAGTGATGGCGATTGGACGCACCTTCCAGGAGTCATTGCAAAAAGCATTGCGTGGTTTGGAAACAGGCCATTATGGCTTGGATGAGATCACCAATGACCTCGAAAAGATTGAAACAGAGCTGGGCGATCCCGGCCCAGAGCGCATCTGGTATGTGGCTGATGCCTTCCGTGCCGGCATGACCCTGGACGAGATCCATGCCCATACCCACATCGATCCATGGTTCCTGGTGCAACTGGAAGACCTGATCAAAGAAGAGCAAGTACTCAAAGGACGTAGTATCGACGAGCTGGATGCTGATACCTTGCGCAGACTGAAACGCAAAGGTTTCTCCGATCGCCGTCTGTCCACTCTTCTGGGTGAGCACCAGAGCCATGTCCGTAAACGCCGCTGGGAGCTGGGTGTGCGCCCGGTTTACAAGCGGGTGGATACCTGCGCGGCAGAATTCTCGACCAACACCGCCTATATGTACTCCACCTATGAGGAAGAGTGCGAGTCGCAGCCGACGGATCGTAAGAAGATCATTGTGCTGGGTGGTGGCCCAAATCGAATCGGTCAGGGCATCGAATTCGATTACTGCTGCGTGCACGCGGCACTGGCGTTACGTGAAGATGGTTACGAGACCATCATGGTCAACTGTAATCCGGAAACCGTTTCCACCGACTACGACACCTCAGACCGCCTGTATTTTGAGCCGTTGACGCTGGAAGACGTGTTGGAAATCGTCCATGTCGAAAAGCCGGTCGGTGTGATCGTCCAGTATGGCGGTCAAACCCCGCTCAAACTGGCCAAGCCGCTGGAGGCGAATGGCGTGCCCATCATCGGCACTACGCCGGACATGATCGATGCGGCTGAAGATCGCGAGCGCTTCCAAAAACTGCTGCACGAGTTGAATCTGCGCCAGCCGCCGAACCGGACTGCCCGCACGCCAGGCGAGGCCATCCAACTGGCTCAGGAAATCGGCTATCCGTTGGTGGTACGCCCCTCTTACGTGCTGGGTGGTCGTGCCATGGAAATTGTCCATGCGCAGAGCGACTTGGAGCGCTATATGCGCGAGGCTGTCAAGGTATCCAATGACAGCCCGGTGTTGCTGGATCGCTTTCTGAATGACGCCATCGAAGTGGACGTGGACGCCATTTGCGACGGCGAGCGCGTGCTGATCGGTGGCATCATGGAGCACATTGAACAAGCGGGCGTTCACTCAGGGGATTCTGCGTGTTCACTGCCGCCGTTCAGTCTGAGCCAGGAAAAGCAGGATGAATTACGCCGTCAGACTGTCGCCATGGCAAAAGCACTCAATGTGGTGGGTCTGATGAACGTACAGTTCGCTATCCAGAATGGCGATGTCTATGTGCTGGAGGTCAATCCACGAGCCTCGCGTACCGTGCCATATGTATCCAAGGCCACCAGCCTGCCGCTGGCCAAGATCGCAGCCCGTTGCATGGCGGGCCGGTCGCTGGATGATCAGGGTGTGGAAGGTGAAGTCATTCCGCCGTATTATTCAGTGAAGGAAGCCGTATTCCCGTTCATCAAATTCCCTGGTGTTGATACCATCCTGGGGCCAGAGATGAAATCGACCGGTGAGGTGATGGGTGTCGGGGCAACTTTTGCTGAGGCATTCGTGAAAAGCCAGTTGGCGGCATCGATCAAATTGCCGACCTCAGGTAATATCTTCATCAGCGTGAAGCAGCAAGATAAAGCGGGCGTGGTTGAAGTCGCCCGTAACCTCCATGAGTTGGGTTTTGGCCTGTTTGCCACCAAAGGGACGGCAGCCGCGATTGCTGAGGCTGGCATCCCGGTGACGTCGGTCAACAAGGTAAATGAAGGCCGTCCAAACATCGTTGACTTGATCAAAAATGGTCAAGTTCAAATGGTGATCAACACCGTGGAAGAAAAACGGTCTGCAATTCAAGACAGTTATTACATTCGCCATGCCGCGCAACAGGCTCGTCTGGTGGTCTATACCACCCTGGCGGGTGCGCGTGCAGCAACGATTGGGATGGCACATATGACTGAATTGCAAGTCTATGACGTTCAAGGTTTGCACCAACAAATCGCTGCAAGCCGTTAAACTATCTTATTAACTTTCTCAAGGCCGCCGTTTCCGGAACGTGCGGCCTGTTCTTTTGCTAGTGGAGTTTCTGGCTATGATCAAAATCCCGCTGACGGTAGTAGGCGCTGAGTTATTGAAAGAAGAATTGCATCGCCTCAAGACAGTAGAGCGTCCCAACGTCATTGAAGCCATTGCAGAGGCGCGTGCGCAAGGTGACTTATCTGAAAATGCAGAATATGAAGCTGCCAAGGAGCGCCAAGGCTTCATCGAGGGGCGGATCCAAGAATTGGAAGGCAAGCTGTCGAATGCGCAGGTCATCGACCCCAAACTGGTTGACTCGGATGGCCGTATTGTCTTTGGTGCAACTGTATCACTGGAAGATCTGGAATCCGGCGATGCCGTGACCTATCAGATTGTCGGGGATGACGAAGCCGACCTGAAGGTTGGCAAGATTTCGATCAGCTCACCCATTGCCCGTGCCCTGATTGGTAAATATGCAGGGGATGTGGCTGAAGTCCTGGCACCAGGCGGCATTCGTGAGTATGAAGTGCTGGACGTGAAATTCATCTAACCTGAATTGAAGGCACCTGCCATGGCCAACTTTCCAGATACCTTGCGAATTATTTCATTGACTTTGTGGGTAGGTGGTTTGTGGATAGTGGGTGCTTTGGTCGCCCCGTTGTTGTTCCATTCGCTCCCCCATGATCGTGTGCTGGCTGGTGCGTTGGCCGGGCGTATTTTCATCGGTATGGCCTGGGTCGGCCTGTTGGCGGGTTTTTATCTACTGCTGTACGCGCTGATATCCGACGGGTTCGGTGCCTTCAAGCAGACTGGTTTCTGGATCGTGCTACTCATGTTGTTGCTGACAGCAGTGAATCATTTTGCCATTCATCCGTGGATTACCGAGTTGAAGTCAAAGGCTGGCAATGTGGCAACAGGTGCTTTTGGTGGTGGGTTTGCGACAGCACATACCATCTCCAGCATCATCTATCTTGGTGAGTGTCTACTTGGTTTGGCGCTGATCACACGCGGCAACAAGTAAGTTGAAATAAAAAAGGCAGCGTTTGCTGCCTTTGTGCTGTGTTGTTTCAGCGACTGGTGCGACGACGGCGATTACCGCCAGGGCGACCCGATGCAATCGGTTTGGTGGCTGGTTTTTTGGCTGGCGCATCCACGGCTTTTACCGTAGGTTTATTGATGGCTTGTTTGCTATCTGGCAGTTCGATTTTTGGCTCATTGCCTGGGCGATAGAGTACCAGTAATTTTCCGATATGTTGAATCGGTGCGCAGTCCAGATCGTCGCAGATTTGCTGGAGCAGCGCTTCGCGGGTATCACGTTCATCACTGAACACGCGAACTTTGATCAGCTCATGTGCATCGAGACTGCGCGCCAACTCACGCATGACGGCTTCGGTCAAGCCATTGGCGCCGATCATCACGGTCGGATTCAGATGATGCGCTTGGGCGCGAAGAAAACGGCGCTGTAGCGGCGTCAATTCGATCATGGGTTTAACCCTCTGAAAAACCTGACATTATAACTTATGAAACGAAGCAAGACCAGTAAGGCCTGGATGACTGAGCATGTCAACGACGCCTATGTGCAAATGGCACAGAGGGATGGCTATCGCTCCCGCGCAGCATACAAGCTGCTTGAGATCATCGAAAAAGACAAATTGATTCAACCGGGTATGTTGGTAGTCGATCTGGGGGCGGCGCCAGGGAGTTGGTCGCAGATTGCCGCGCAGAAGGTCGGAAAGCATGGCAAGGTGTTGGCATTGGACATTTTGCCGATGGATCCCCTTCCCGGCGTGGATTTCCTGCAAGGTGATTTTCGTGAGGCGTCGGTGCTTCGCGAATTTGAAGCCATGTTGGAAGGACGTCAGGTTGATCTTGTAATTTCAGACATCGCCCCCAATATGGCAGGTAACGCCATGATGGATATGCCGCGTAGCATTTACCTGATTGAGTTGGCGCTGGATTTTGCACAGCATCACCTGAAACCCGGCGGTAATTATCTGGTCAAAGCTTTCCAAGGAACCGGCTATCCGGAATATATGACCCTGCTGCGAAAGAGCTTTGATCAAGTGTTCACGCGCAAGCCCAAGGCTTCGCGGGATCGCAGTAACGAAATCTATCTGCTTGGTAAGGGTAAACTTGAGAACTACACGGCAGTTTTTCCCGATGATGACACTACATCAATGGAATACTGACAGGGTTGTCAAGAGGGTTTAGAATCCAAGCTGAGAGTATTGTGCTCCGCACACACGCTAAGGAGTTGACGTGAATAATATTGGCAAGAACATCGCGATCTGGCTCATTATTGGCCTTGTACTGATGACGGTGTTCAACCAATTCAGTAAACGGCATGAGTCCCAAAGTCAGATCCCCTATTCCGATTTTCTGGAGGAGGTGAAGAGTGGGCGCGTGCAGTCTGTTGAAATTGAAGGGAACGTGCTGCGTGGTCAATTGATCACCGGTAAACGTACTGACAACACGTCGTTCACGACCTTGTCACCCGGTGACGACAAACTGATCGATGATCTGTACAAGAACAAGGTGAAATTCGCGGCCAAGCAGGAGCAAGAGCAATCCCTGCTGATGCAGGTGTTCATTTCCTGGTTCCCGATGTTGCTGTTGATTGGCGTATGGATCTTCTTCATGCGCCAAATGCAAGGTGGCGGCAAAGGAGGGGCATTCAGCTTTGGCAAGAGCCGGGCACGTATGTTGGATGAAACCAGCAATCCCATCCTGTTTGCCGACGTGGCAGGGTGTGATGAGGCCAAGGAAGAAGTTCAGGAGATCGTCGAATTCCTGCGTGACCCGAGCAAATTCCAGCGCTTGGGCGGGCGTATTCCGCGCGGAGTCCTTCTGGTGGGCTCTCCCGGTACGGGCAAGACCTTGCTGGCGAAAGCGATCGCTGGCGAAGCAAAAGTCCCTTTCTTTTCGATCTCTGGCTCCGATTTTGTCGAGATGTTTGTAGGCGTAGGGGCTGCGCGTGTCCGTGACATGTTCGAGCAAGCCAAGAAGAACGCGCCTTGCATCATCTTCATTGATGAAATTGATGCGGTGGGCCGTCAGCGTGGCGCTGGTCTGGGTGGTGGTAATGATGAGCGCGAGCAGACGCTGAATCAGCTGCTCGTCGAAATGGATGGCTTTGAAGCCAATTCGGGCATCATTGTCATTGCAGCGACCAACCGACCTGATGTGTTGGACCCAGCACTGCAGCGCCCTGGCCGTTTTGATCGGCAGGTTGTGGTGCCTTTGCCAGATATTCGTGGCCGTGAGCAGATCCTGAACGTCCACATGCGCAAAGTCCCGATTGCAGCGGATGTGCGGGCGGATCTGTTGGCGCGCGGTACACCTGGTTTTTCAGGTGCAGACCTTGCCAATCTGGTGAACGAAGCCGCCTTATTTGCTGCTCGGCTCAATAAGCGTCTGGTTGATATGGACGACTTCGAGAAAGCAAAAGACAAAGTCATGATGGGTGCGGAGCGCCGGTCGATGGTGATGAGTGAAGAGGAGCGCAAGAACACTGCCTACCATGAGTCTGGTCATGCGGTGGTGGGTAAGCTCCTGCCGAAATCAGACCCGGTTCATAAAGTCACCATCATCCCTCGTGGTCGTGCATTGGGTGTGACAATGTATCTGCCGGAGGAGGATCGCTGGTGCTATGACCGTGAATACCTGCTGGCTCGTATTGCGTGCTTGTTCGGTGGTCGCATCGCAGAAGAACTGTTCATGAATCAGATGACCACTGGGGCTGGCAATGACTTCGAGCGTGCGACGCAGATTGCGCGTGATATGGTGACCCGCTATGGGATGACCGAAGCGCTCGGGCCAATGGTATATGGTGATAATGAGCAGGAAGTGTTCCTGGGGCGGTCGGTGACAACGCATAAAAACATGTCTGAGTCCACGATGCAAAAGGTGGATGCAGAGATCAGACGGATCATCGACGAGCAGTATGCACTTGCGCGGCGGCTGTTGGAGGAAAATCGCGACAAGGTAGAGGCAATGACATCGGCGTTGTTGGAATGGGAAACCATCGATGCAGATCAGATTGAAGACATCATGCAAGGTAAGTCACCCAGGCCCCCTAAACAACCGCCTACCAAGGCAAGCACTCCTGGCGATGGCTCTACGCCTTCCGCACCTACCGCAACTGTAACACCGGCTCAGGAAGTATAATTCGAGCATAGTGAAACACGGACAACCGACCGAATGGTCGGTTGTTTTGTTTTCAACTCTCTGACAAGTCATGAGCATGAAGCACTCGATTTTTAAATGTGGCCGTTTCTCACTGGATCTGAGCCATCCGATCATCATGGGTATTTTGAACCTTACGCCTGATTCCTTTTCAGATGGTGGTAGGTATTTGGAAGTAGACGCGGCAATTGCACACGCTCAAGCTATGCTTGATGAAGGTGCTGACATCATCGACGTGGGCGGTGAGTCAACTCGACCAGATGCACCATTTGTGTCTGTAGACGAAGAGTGGAGACGGTTGGCACCTGTGTTGCCAAGGCTGATCAGCTTGGGTATCCCTGTTTCGATTGACACACGTAAAGCGCAAGTAATGAAGCGTGCGATTGAGATTGGCGTGGACATGGTCAATGACGTGGGTGCGCTGGAAGATATCGGTGCGATTGAAGCAGTTGCACAATCATCAGTTGGTATTTGTCTGATGCACAAAAAGGGTAATCCGGATAATATGCAGCACAATCCGAATTATGACAATGTTCTTTTTGAGGTGTCCGATTACCTGAATCAACGTGCTGAAATCGCTCAGCAAGCCGGTATTGAATCTGATCGAATCGTGATCGACCCTGGTTTCGGCTTTGGTAAAACGCTGGATCATAATTTAGACTTGTTGAGAAATATGCAGCATCTGGCATCACTGGGGTACCCGGTGCTGGTGGGGCTGTCCCGAAAATCCATGCTGGGTGCGTTGACTGGCGAGGCGGCCTCTGGTCGTATCCATGCAAGCACCGCGGCGGCGTTGCTCGCAGTTCAAAAAGGGGCTGCCATCGTGCGTGTGCATGATGTCAAAGCAACAAAAGATGCATTAACCATCCTGACAGCGGTAGAACAATGAGCAGAAAATATTTTGGAACAGACGGTGTTCGTGGGCGGGTAGGTGAAGATCCAATTACCCCAGAGTTCGTAATGCGCCTTGGCTATGCAGCAGGCAAAGTATTGGCTTCAGCAGATCGGCGTTTGCGCCCAGAGTTGAGGCCCACGGTACTGATCGGTAAAGATACACGCATCTCCGGGTATATGTTGGAGTCCGCGCTGGAGGCCGGTTTTTCAGCAAGCGGGGTTGATGTGGTGCTGATTGGCCCCATGCCGACACCAGGCATTGCCTACCTGACGCGTGCTTTACGGCTCCAGGCTGGCGTTGTGATCAGTGCATCCCACAATCCATATGAAGACAATGGGATCAAATTCTTTGCCGCTGGCGGAATCAAGCTGCAAGATAAGGTTGAACGTGCAATAGAGGCTGCATTGGAGGAACCGCTGAAGTGTGTTCCTTCCGCAGAATTGGGCAAGGCTCGTCGTATGGAAGATGCGGCAGCCCGATACATTGAATTCTGCAAGAGTACATTCCCATCGGACATGGATTTGCGAGGAATCAAACTGGTTTTGGATTGTGCACATGGCGCAAGCTATGTCATTGCGCCACATGTATTCCACGAGCTGGGTGCTGATGTGGTTACTATTGGTAACCAGCCGGATGGCACCAATATCAATGATGGCGTAGGTGCAACTGAAACAGCCGCGCTGCAGAAGGCCGTGGTTGAACATCAGGCAGACTTTGGTATTGCGCTGGATGGTGATGGCGATCGTCTGATCATGGTTGATCGTGATGGTACACCTTATGACGGAGATAAATTGCTGTATATCATTGCCCGCCAACGTCAGAAGGAGGGGAATCTGATTGGTGGAGTAGTGGGGACGGTCATGACCAATCTCGGTATTGAGCATGCATTCGAAAAGCACAAAATCCCATTTGCCCGAGCTGCGGTGGGTGACCGTTATGTGCTGGAAATGTTGCGCGAAAAGGGATGGCAATTAGGTGGAGAAAGCTCTGGGCACATCATCTGTTTGGACAAGCACTCCACGGGCGATGGCATCGTGTCAGCATTGCAAGTTCTGCACGCATTGCGGACGCATCGCTCAATAACATCAATGGCCGAAAATACGAAAGATGTCACGACTTATCCACAAGTATTGATCAACGTCCGTGTACCTAAAGGGTTTGATCATCGTGACTCATTACCAGTGCAAGCTGCCCTGGTTGAAGCGGAGTGTGAGCTACGTGACCAAGGGCGTGTAGTACTACGTGCATCGGGTACTGAACCTGTGGTTCGGGTGATGCTCGAAGGTAGGCATGGAGAAAAGATCAAGCGTTGGGCTGAGCGTATAGCCGAGATTGTTGAGCAGGCGGCAGCTGCAACAGCGTGAGTGCAACCGGCTCGGATCAGCTCAAACTGTAGAGCCGGTATAAACTTTCCTGGGCAGATTCGGACTGTATGTCTAAATTTGGTTTCTACAAAATCAACAGCTTATCAATTTTCTTTCAAGAATCTGCAATGAGTAGTTGACGGCCAGTAGGTGAGTGAGTATAGTTCGGCCTCTCTCGCAGCGACACAGCGGAACGGAAGATAGTTTAGCTGCTGTAACTGAATGATCTTTAACAAAAAATACA